>JBARUR010000015.1:0-6771 GCA_049645845.1 Desulforhopalus sp.
AAAAGTTATTAACTGAAAGCAAAGGCTGCCTTGTCTCTCTTGATTAAAAGGAACACGCTATCTATATATATCCTAACCCGATGAGCCACTTCCCCCTGTCATTAAAGGGATGAAATCAAAAACAGGTACTTGATATGAAAAACCTTTTCACTCCATTGCAACTCGGTCCCATTCAACTTAAAAATCGTATGATAATGGCTCCGCTCACTCGTGGCCGCGCAGGTGAATCAAGAATTCCAAACGATTTAATGAAGACGTATTATACGCAGAGAGCCACCGCAGGACTCATCATAACGGAGGCAACCGCCATCTCTGAAGACGGATATGGCTGGTTGGGTGCTCCAGCTATTTATAACGATGATCAGCAACAAGGCTGGCGCGAAATAACCAGCTCGGTTCATAAAGAAGGCGGAAGAATTTTCCTGCAGCTCTGGCACATGGGTCGGGTGTCACATCCCGATTTTCAGAACGGTCAAGTCCCGGTTGGTCCATCCCCGATAGCAGCAGCCGGAGAGACAACCACTCCTCAGGGGAAAAAACCTTACGTGACTCCAAAAGCCCTGACGGAAAAAGATATGCAGCGAGTAGTCAAAAAATACGCCGAAGCTACTGAGAGAAGTCTTGAAGCCGGTTTTGACGGCGTCGAGATACATTCTGCAAACGGTTACCTGCTCGATCAATTCTTAAGAGATGGATCAAACCAACGTGATGATGAATATGGCGGCAGCATAGAAAATCGCATAAGATTTCCTCTCCAAGTCGTCGATGCAGTCGTCAAGGTTGCCTCAAAGGAACGTGTTGGCTTACGAATTTCTCCTGTTAATCCGTTCAATGACATGAAGGACAGCAATCCGAAGGAACTTTTCACCCTTTACAGTGCTGAGCTGGCAAAACGAGAGATTGTTTATCTCCATGTTCTTGAAGCACTTCCAGGCCATTTTCTTTATGCCGAAGGGCAGGAACCGGTTCTGAAATATATCCGTGAGTCATTTCCCGGAACACTTATCGTCAATGGGGGGTATGATTTGCAAATCAGCAACGATCTGCTTGCGAGTAATGGAGCGGATGCCGTCGCTTTTGGCACACTTTTTATTGCAAATCCCGATCTGGTGCAGCGATTTCGAAAAGAAGCGGAACTCAACACTCCTGATACGGCCACCTTTTATACAGCAGGAGCTAAGGGATATACCGATTACCCATTCATGATGGCGTCGTAAAAACTCTTCATCTGCTTCGTTGCTGCTAATTTTCTATGATTTCGACGTACTCTAGTACGCCGAAATCATAGAAAATTAGCGCGCCTCGCATATGAAGTTTTTTACTTGGCCATCTGAAATTTTGGGTTTTTACGAGTTTATCTTTTATGATGGTGTCGTAAAGACTTAAAACAGCAGCCTGTGCCGCACCATCTTTGGTGCATGAGCACCAACCGAGGCTAAAACAAAAGCCAGCAGCACTGTGATCGATGCAGAAAGAAAACCATGATATGCTGCGCCGATCAGAAGCAATTTAATGAAGGTGCTCACACCTGACAATTCTCTGCAAATCTGTCGATGTCTCATCCATTCGGCAAGGAAAAGGACAATTCCGCTGCCGAAAACAATTATCAGATAAAAAGAAGGTAATTGCACATCAAGAAGGAACGCGGCCAAAAATACTGCGGCACCAACCTGATGCCCGGCCCTGACAAGGATAGAAAGATTCAAAATCCAATAGGGACGATTGCCGATCCGTCCCATTTTATGTCCCTTACATCCCACCGGTTCCTGAATTTCTGCCATTGTTACACTCGGAGAAACAGGGCATAAGTACTGTTAGATATCTTTTTTGCAATGACAAAAAAATTATCTATGAGGTATGAGCCCGTACTCGACACCATTATCTTGTTAAAATTTTCCGGGCGGTCATAATGGAAAAGAGCCGCCCGGAAAGCTACAAAACTTATTGATTGCTTACATTAAACCGGCTTCTTTGTAATATCTCACAGCACCATCATGCAATGGGGCAGAAAGACCATCTTTGATCATTTCTTCTTTTTTTAGATTTGCAAAAGCAGGATGCAATTTTTTGAAATCTTCAAAATTCTCAAATACAGCTTTGACAACCTGGTAAATAACATCTGCAGGCACTTTTGCTGAGGATACAAACGTTGCGCCCACACCAAAAGTCTTAGTGTCCTCATCGGTTCCACGGTACATACCACCGGGAATAGTTGCGGTACGGTAGTAAGAGTTATTTTCAATAAGCTCCTCTATTTCCTTACCTGCCACATCGACTACAACTGCATCACAAGCGGTTGTTGCTTCTTGTATAGAACCGTTTGGATGGCCAACAACATAAACAATAGCATCAACCTTATTGTCACACAGTGCGGATGACTGTTCGGCAGCCTTTAACTCTGAAGCAAGTTTTAAGTCATTTGTGGTCCATCCAAATTTCTCCAGTACGACTTCCATGGTGCCGCGCTGACCGGAACCTGGATTGCCGATGTTGACCCGCTTGCCTTTCAGATCTTTAAATTCTTTAATTCCTGAGTCAGTCCTGGCGACGACGGTGAAAGGTTCAGGATGAACTGCGAAAACAGCTCTAAGATCTTTATTAGGCCCTTGTTCTTCAAATTTACTGGTACCGTTATATGCATGATACTGCCAATCCGACTGAGCTACACCCATATCAAGCTCTCCGCCGGCGATAGCATTGAGATTGTATACAGAACCGCCGGTGCTCTCAACCGAACAACGAATCCCGTGTTCTTTCTTACCCTGATTCACCAAACGACAGATAGCTCCGCCGGTAGGATAATACACCCCTGTTACACCGCCGGTACCAATTGTGACAAACGTTTGCTCCGCCTGTGCGAATTGTGGGATAGCAGTTAATGCGAAAGCAAAACATGACATCATGGTTACGGCGAGTTTACTCGTAATCTTCATACAGTTTCTCCTTTTGATGTTGATTAATAGTGAATGTCCCAAACGGACATAAACTTTACCACGCATCCTCCTTGGTGTTATATTCCCAAAAAGAAGACTTTTTCCAACCGGCATATATTATTGCATAATTCCGATCGGTACAAAACAAAAAGGGCAGGATATTCTTTTTTCTGCCAATCGGCAGAAATATCGGTACTCCTGCCGGTCAATTTTAATCATTTTGAGCTATCCTACGCCGTTAGTCACGGCAAAGGGAATAATGGTGGAAATTCTGAGGTAACACATCTTAAGAACAATTAAAGACTGCCGACAAATGTCTTCCCATATTCCCGGCATGAGTTGGCACCCTCTTCATCGGGAGCCCAGATTACCCGGATGCCTTCATCCATTATTTCAAATCCGGCATCTGCCAGCTTTGCCGATAAAAGTTTTACTCCTTCACCACTCCAACCATAACTACCGAATGCTCCCGCTTTTTTGTTTTTAAATTTTAGCCCCTTCATTTCCTCAAGCAGCGAGGCGACAGATACCAGTATCCCGTTATTGATGGTCGATGACCCCAGCAGGATGGCTTTCGATTTGAATACTTCAGTAACAACATCATTCTTGTCTGTCTTAGCCAGATTATATAGTTTTACAGTTACCTGATCGTCCGCTTCCCGAATTCCTGCTGCAATCTCTTCAGCCATTACCCGAGTGCTGTCCCACATGGTGTCATAGAGGATGGTAACTTGATTTTCCTGATAATTATCGGCCCATTCCATATATTTTTCGATTATCTGGGCTGGATTATCACGCCAGATAATCCCGTGGCTGGTACAGATCATGTCAAGGGGCAGATTGAAGCTCAACACTTCCTTAATCTTTTTGATAACCATGGGACTAAAGGGAGTCAGGATATTGGCATAATATTTCAAAGCTTCCTGATAAAGTTCAGCCTGATCAACCCTGTCATTAAACATAAATTCAGAGGCCAGATGCTGCCCAAAACCATCGTTGCTGAACAGGACCTCATCTCCGGTCAGATAAGTGAACATACTGTCCGGCCAATGCAGCATGGGAGCCTCGACAAAAATAAGCTCTTTGTCGCCAAGACTCAGCTTATCTCCTGTTTTAACAATTTGAAAATTCCAGTCCTGATGATAGAGCCCTTTGAGGATTTTTGCGCCATTTTTTGTACAATAAATAGGAACATCGGGAATGTGACGCATGAGTTCCGGCATGGCACCACTATGATCATTTTCAGAATGACAGGCAATAATGTAATCGATTTTCTTCAGATCAATTTCTTTTTTCAGGTTTTCTACAAATTCGCGGGCAAATGGTCCCCAGACTGTGTCGATAAGCGCGACCTTCTCTTCTTTTATGAGGTATGAATTATAGGATGACCCTCTATGGGTAGAGTATTCATCTCCATGAAATTTCCTCAATTCCCAGTCTATCTTTCCGACCCAGCGGATATTGTTTTTAATTGTCATGCTCATTGTAGTGCTCCCCCTTCATATTGCGTTATCCAATATTTTATATTTTTACGAGCTTATCCATCGTATACTCTCATTAAATGATTGGTTAATGCTCTTTTTAACATTATTTGACAACTTGTAACAACCAGGCAAATTTACTGTTAATTTTTATAACAGTAACATAGTAGTACCAGCCTTACGTTTTAGCCGCAAAAACTTTTCATTTTTTTGTACACAATGCATATTATTGGATGGATTAAAAGAAAATTACCCTGAATTATAAATTTATACCGATCGGTTTCTTCACGAAACCTTGAAGCAGGTGACGAAGTGATTTGGAATTTTATTCTTTATTTGCTCTATGGCCTGACCTTTTTTACATTGGGAGTAGCAATCCTTTCAAGAGATATCCGGCTCAGCGAATTGGGCATAGCCAAGATCATTTGGCTGCTCGCTGTTTTTGGTATCGTTCATGGATTTCACGAATGGCTGGAATTACTGGAACAGCTCAATCCGGAAATTATAACTCCCTCTTTCACTTTTCTGCGTCGAATCGTTGTCGGCAGCTCTTTTTTATTCCTGCTCTACTTCGGACTGTTTCTTAATATCATCACCTTTTACGGTGACAAGGCCTTAAAAAATGTCCCCCTGAGTATTAAGGCGCTGGTGGGCGCTTCTGCCCTGATTTTGATAATTGTCGCAACGTATCTGGATTTTGGAAGTAGCACTGATATTAACACTCGCCGTCTCATTGCTTTTCCAGGAGGTTTGCTGTCTGGAATAGGCCTCATAATGTATTCCAGGACTGTCCGGGCATTTTCCAGGGAAGTCGCGGCTAATTTCATCCTGGCCGGCAGCTTCATGATATGTTACGCCTTTCTGACAGGACTGGTACCTTCAGAGGTGATCATACCTTTTGGCGGCATTAAAATTATACTCTTCCGAGGCCTGAGTGCTTTTCTGATCATGTTCTTTACTATCAGAGCTCTTTCGGTATTTAGTCTCGAACAACGCGAACTCATTAATGAAAAACTCCTGCGTTTTTCACAATCCGAGAAACTGACCTCCATGGGAATTCTGGCTGCGGGTATCGCCCATGAAATTAATAATCCATTGACCAATGTTGCACTGAACGTGGAAGCGCTCAAGGATCTGGTGAGCGATGATGCAAAAATCACCAGAAAACTCGAGGCAATAGAGCGCAATACAGACAGAGCATCGCGAATTGCCAAGGAACTTCTCCACTTTTCCCGTGAGAAAGAAACAGCTCTTGAACCCATAGACATTAATCAAGTACTTACCAGTACAACGAATCTCCTGAAAAACCAGTCGCTCAGTTCGATAATCAAGCTAAAACTTACTCATGTTCCAACAATCATGGGAATTCCCTGGAAACTTGAAGAAGTCTTTATTAACCTGCTCATGAACAGTATCGATGCCAGCACTCAAGACGACATCATTGTCATTGAAACGCGTCTCCACAATGGCTATGTTTTAGTGAGAATCACGGATACCGGACATGGTATAGCTGAGGAAAACATTTCCAAAGTATTCGACCCGTTTTTCACAACCAAAGAAATCGGTAAAGGTACAGGGCTTGGTTTGTCTGTGTGTTATAATATTATCAAACAGCATGGCGGAGAGATATCTCTTAAGAGTACGGTTCAAGAAAGAACCATCGTAACTGTCTCTTTCCCGGTGGTGCCCTATGACAACTGAAACCATCATGGTCATTGATGATGATCAGGACCTGCGAGAAAGTATTGTTGAAATTCTGGAAGATAACGATTTTGCAGTTATAGGTTGTGAATCGGCGGAAGCGGCAGTACAGAAACTTAAGCTTGATGTGCCTCATGTCATTATCCTGGATAACATGATGCCCGGCATGGGAGGCATGGCGTTCATCCCCCTTGTGAAGAGCAACTATCCAAACGTTCTCATTATCATGATTACTGCTTTTTCGACTGTTGACAACGCAGTGGCAGCTATGAAAAGCGGAGCTGACGATTATCTTGCCAAACCTTTCAAACGGAATGACCTTCTGGTTGCCGTAAAACGTAATCTGGAGAAGCTGAAATTCGAACGGCTTTTGCCGGAAACGGTAATGGATGACGCTCTCACCTGTCTTTCGAATCCAATAAGGCGAAATATCCTTGCCGTCCTGTCTGGTAAAAAGACAATGCGTTTTATGGACATTACCCGATTTCTCGAAATCAGTGATCATACCAAAGTGAACTTTCATCTAAAAAATCTTAAATCAAACAATCTGGTTTGTCAGGATCGCGAAAAAGCTTACTGCCTGACGACTCAAGGGGAAAAAATGATCGAATGCCTGCATTTGCTTTCGAAAAAATTTCCCAATAAATACAGATAAA
>JBARUR010000016.1:0-7386 GCA_049645845.1 Desulforhopalus sp.
CTGCGCTTGAAGCAACAGTATTTCTTTGTTGCTGCGACCTTCCAGGATATCATGCGAAGGTTCAAGAAAAAGCATTCGGGTTTTGACAGATTCACTTCCTTGATTGCCGTTCAGCTCAACGATACACATCCGTCCATTGCCATTCCGGAACTGATGCGCCTTCTGCTCGATGAAGAGGGGATGAGCTGGGAAGAAGCCTGGGATATCACCATCAATACCTTCGCCTATACCAATCATACGCTAATGCCGGAGGCCCTGGAACGTTGGACAGTAGACATGATGAGCAGGGTGCTGCCGCGTCATATGCAGATAATTTATGAGATAAATCGGAGATTTTTGAACGAGGTTGCACAGCGATATCCGGGTAACGAACGCAAGTTGCGCACTTTTTCCATTATTGAGGAAGGTCCGGTTAAAATGGTTAGGATGGCCCATCTGGCAATCATTGGCAGTCACAGCGTCAATGGGGTGGCAGAGCTGCATTCCCAGTTGCTGAAAGAAAGAATATTTCCGGATTTCCATGAATTCTTCCCCGGAAAATTCAATTCGAAAACGAATGGAATCACTCCACGACGATGGCTTCTGGATGTCAATCCTGCTTTGGCCAGTCTTATTTCCAATGAAATAGGAGCCGACTGGATCACCGACCTGGACCAGCTGCGCAAGCTTGAACCTTTGGTGGATAATCCCAAATTTATCGCTGCCTGGCGCATGATTAAATTAGATAATAAAATTCAGCTGGCGGAATATATTAACAGGCATTGTGGTGTTGTGGTGGACCCGCATTCGATGTTTGATATTCAGGTAAAAAGAATCCATGAGTATAAACGTCAGCTGCTTAATGCCCTGCATCTTATTCACCTCTATCAGCGAATAATCCGCGGTGAAGCGGAGAATGAAGCACCAAGAGTGGCGGTGTTTGCCGGCAAAGCAGCTCCGTCCTACTGGCGGGCGAAGCTTATTATCAAACTGATTACCTCGATCGGGGATGTCGTCAATAATGATCCCCGGGTGAAAGATCGACTAAAGGTGGTTTTCCTGCCGAATTACAATGTGTCACAGGCTGAAATCATTATGCCTGCAGCGGATCTCTCGGAGCAGGTCTCGACCGCCGGTACCGAAGCATCCGGAACAGGCAATATGAAATTTGCCTTGAACGGGGCGCTGACCATCGGTACTCTGGATGGCGCAAATATTGAGATTCTTGAGGAAGTGGGAGAAGAAAATATTTTCATTTTCGGCATGACCGCGGAAGAAGCGGAGTTTGAACGGAAAAATATCAGCCGTACCCCATGGCAAATCTGCCAGCTCAACGAAAGTATCAATAATGTGATTGAAGCCATTGCTGACGGTTCCTTCAGCAATGGTGACAAGGAATTGTTCAAACCCCTCGTCGACAGCCTGATGGATAAGCATGATCCGTATTTGCTTCTCCTTGATTTAGAGTCGTATATCGAGTGTCAAAACAAGGTTAGTGATGCCTTTCTGGATACTAACGCCTGGACTAAGTCTGCTATCCTTAATGTTGCCAGGATGGGCAAATTTTCAACGGATCGTACAATAAAACAGTATTCCGAGGAAATTTGGTCTATTCCTGTTAAATAGGGCTTGACCATCCTGCTTGACCTTGATGTGAATATCGTGTATCTACAGGCCAGAAATCAGAAGACAGAGGACAGAATTCAGAATAGTCAGGCGCTGCGCGCATGCTTTTAGTGCCTTACTCCAGAAAATCTGTCACTCAGTTCAGTCCCCATGCTTTGAGGGGGATAAAAAAACAAGAAATCTAGAGGTTACTATAAAATTAGAATGTTAAAGTAACCTCCAAGGCACTTATCCCCCACAAAGCATAGGGACTAAAAAGAGTACCCCCTTGTGGGGTGTTAGTATTTCCGGCCTTTGCTCTTCTGATTGAGCGGTTACAAACGAAAAAAGGGATTACAGATTTTTATAATCTGTAATCCCTTTGAAATTCGTGGAGGCGGCGATCGGAGTCGAACCGATGAATAATGGTTTTGCAGACCACTGCCTTGGCCACTTGGCTACGCCGCCTTCCATTTAGAGGACATCTTTATACCATAGTAGAATTTTTTAACAAGGAAAATGTTTAATGGGTATGGATATTGATTCGCTGGTGCGTATCAACAAGGAACAATTGAGTACGCTGGAGAAAACTCTCGGATATAGGTTTACCGATCTCAGGCTGTTGCAGAAAGCGCTTATCCACTCCTCGTATGCTTTTGAGCAGGCACAGGGAGGAATTGATAACGAGAATCTGGAGTTTATAGGAGATGCAGTTCTCGATCTGGTTGTCGGCCATGTTCTCTATCATCGTTATCTTCAAATGCGTGAAGGTGAACTGACCCGGCTGCGTTCTTCACTGGTCAATGAACAGCATCTGGCTAAGATGGCAAGAGCAATAAACTTAGGCAGTTACCTGTCACTTGGCAAAGGTGAGGACGCATCCCACGGGCGAGCAAAATCCTCTATTTTATCCTGTGCCTATGAAGCGATAATGGGTGCAATTTTCGAAGACGGCGGCTATCAGACAGTCCGTGAAGTTGTCGAGCGATTTTTCCTGCCGGAGATCGAAGGAAAAAAAGAAGAGCTGCTGTTGGCCGATGCAAAAAGTCGTCTTCAGGAGGCCCTGCAGGAAAAATATAATGAAGCACCAACCTACAGGGTAGATGCCGAAGAAGGACCGTCACACCTGAAATTATTTACCATTGCCGTCTGTTTTCGCGAACAGGTTCTCGGCGTTGGTCAGGCGGGTTCCAAAAAAGAGGCCGAGCAGCGGGCGGCCGCCGTGGCTCTTGATAATCTAGTCAATTTTGCTCATCCGGAATTGAAAAACGGTTAACATGTTTCTGGTTATCCCCATTTTTATCCCCCACCGCGGATGCCCGCACGATTGCCTGTTTTGCAATCAACAGAAAATTTCAGGTTACGACAGAAGCGGCATCGAGCCGCTTGCTGTTGCAGAGATTATTGATGAGTGGCTGGACCGAAATAAAGATCGGAGTCAGGTGCAGGCGGCGTTTTTTGGCGGCTCCTTTACCTGTCTGCCGGAAAGAGAGCAGGTTGAGTTATTATCTGCGGTACAGCCTTATATCAGGAAAGGAAAGATAGACGCTATACGGCTTTCAACCAGGCCCGATTGCATTGATCCAGCCATTTGTGCGTTGCTGAAAGAGTATGGCGTGGGGATAGTTGAACTGGGTGCACAGTCGCTTAATGACCAGGTTCTGCAAAAATCTCTCAGAGGGCACACTTCTGGTCACATTCGAACTGCTTTTCATCTGCTCAAAGAGGCGGGAATGCAGGTGGGGCTTCAACTTATGCCGGGGTTGCCGGGAGAATCCAGCGGTTCTTTTTTGAGAGGAATCGATGAAGTCATTGCCCTGAATCCAGATTTCGTTCGATTGTATCCGGCACTGGTGGTGAGAGAATCCGGTCTTGAAAAATTATATAATGCCGATTTATATCGCCCACTCTCCCTTGGCAAGGCTATAGCTCTTACCGCAAGATGTTATCAGAAATTGGACGGGGCCGGTATCAAAGTCGTACGGATGGGTCTCCAGCCTTCGGAGTCTCTTGAAAAGAGCGTTGTTGCCGGACCATATCATCCAGCTTTCGGGGAACTGGTGCAATCGAGACTCTGGCTAAAAAAAATACGGGCACAACTTGGCCTCCTTCGCACAGGACAAAAGCTGCTCATTCATGTCTCCCACAGGGATATTTCAGCAGTGACAGGGATGAAAAAACAGAACACCAGAAGACTTGAAGAACTCGGTTTTTCAGGACGTTTTACAATTTTACCGGACAAGAATATGGCACGGGGAAATATACATTATGCTGTCTGTTAATCATTTAGACATTCGATTTGGAGAGAAACACTTATTTAATGATGTTTCGGTTCAGGTTCATATAGGCAATCGCATCGGCCTGGTCGGCGTGAACGGAGCGGGAAAGTCTACCTTGCTGAAAATTATGGCTGGTATAGCCGAGACCGATGACGGAGTGGTCTCGAAAGCTAAACATTTTACCATCGGCTATCTGCCCCAGGAATCATCGGAATTATTTTCTGAGCGAACCTTGTATGAAGAGGCGGAAACGGCCTTTGCGCCTCTCTTGGCTCTGCAGGCTGAAGCAGCACAACTCCACGAACAGATGCGGGAAATGGATCCGCATACCGAGGAATTTCAGAGTATTCTTGAACGCCAGGGCGAAATACAGCACCAGCTCGACGCCAGTGACATCTATGCCATTGCAGGGAAGATTGAAAAAATACTCATCGGCCTTGGCTTTCGCCGGGAAGATATGGATAAACCGGTAAATGCCTTTTCCGGTGGCTGGCAGATGCGACTGAAACTTGCCAAGATGCTGCTCGAAGCACCATCTGTACTGCTGCTTGATGAGCCGACCAACCATCTGGATCTTGATTCGCTCACCTGGGTCGAACAGTTCCTGAGAAATTATAATGGCTCCATGGTCATTATTTCCCATGATCGAACGTTTCTCGATAAGGTAACCGAGACAATATGGGAACTCAGTTTTGGCCGAATTGATATCTATAAGGGCAATTACAGTTATTTCCTGAAAGAAAGGGCAGACCGACGGGCAATTGAGAAAGGTGCCTATGACAATCAGCAGGCCAAGATCAAACAGACTATGCGCTTTGTCGATAAATTCAGGGCAAAGGCGACAAAGGCCAGGCAGGTGCAGAGCAGGGTCAAGCAGCTGGATAAACTGGAACGTATTGAGCTGTCTGAAGAAGAAAGCCAGATCAGGTTCACTTTTCCACCTGCTCCGCCTTCTGGCCGGGATGTCCTGACCGTAAAAAGCGTCAGTAAAAGTTATAACGGCAGCAGGGTTTTCAGCGAAGTGGACCTACTGCTGAACCGGGGCGACAAGGTGGCGGTGGTGGGTGTCAATGGCGCCGGAAAGTCGACCTTTTTAAAAATCCTGGCTGGACAGATTGAGCCCGATTCTGGAGAGGTCCGACTTGGATCGAATGTCAGGCTATCCTACTTCGGCCAGCATCAGGCCCAGGAACTTTCACCGCAATTGACGGTGCTCGATACTATGGCACTTTCCGGAGAGGAGATGACCGTCACCAGGACCCGTTCCCTGTTGGGTGCCTTTCTTTTTCGGGGAGAGGATGTCGACAAAAAAGTATCGGTTCTGTCAGGTGGTGAAAAAAGCAGGCTGGCTCTGGCTAAAATGATAGCTAAACCCGCCAACTGCATGCTGCTTGATGAGCCGACCAATCACTTGGACATGAGTTCCCAGGACGTCCTGCAAGAGGCCATGGCACAGTATGACGGCACCATCGTGGTCGTCTCGCATAATCGTTATTTCCTTGAAGGATTTGTGAACAAGGTACTCGAAGTAAGAGACGGCAATATCACCCTTTACGAGGGCAATATTGCAGAATATCAGGCTAAACAGGAACTGTTGCGGGAAGAGGAAAAAGAACAGGCGACGCAGTTAAGCCTATCTGAAAGCGACACAACAAAGAATTCTCCCGACTCTCAGGAAAGCCGCAAAGATAAAAAAAGGCAGGAGGCGCAGCTGCGGCAGGAACGGAGCAGGCGCGCCGGTCCATGGTTAAGCCAGCTTTCCGAAGCGGAAAAACAAGTAGAGGTCTTCGAACAACAGAAAGAAGAACTCGAGGCTCTAATGGCGGACCCCGAACTCTATTCGGATGAAAAAGGCTGGCAGAAGACTAGCAAAGAATATGAAGAGTGCAAACGCCGCCTGGATCGCTGGTACGAGAAATGGGAGACAGCCCAGGAGAAAATCGATCAGATTGATGCTGAACTGAATCTTGGCTAGTGCGGCACAGGCAACGGATCGTCCGTGCTAAGGCTATCGGCCCACTCCTGTACTGCCTGATGGTCGATGTCAAGGCCTACGTCTACATCAGTAAGTGCCTCCCGGGTCAATCGGTTACGTTCTTCTTCTTGATCAATCCAAGCTGACAGTGCCTGTTTCATTATCCATCCTCGTGACCGTTCAAGTCGAGCGGCAATTTGATTTTAAACCCCTAGATACCTGGATCGCAGTTCAGGGTTGGAGCGTAGTTCTTCATTTGATCCCTGCCAGGCAATGGCCCCTTTTTCCATGATATAATGGTGATCGGAAATGGCCATGAGGGCGTCAAGGTTCTTATCGACGATGAGAATGGCCAGACCCTTGTTTTTCAGTATCTTTAAGCCGCGCCAGATTTCTTTGCGGATGAGCGGCGCCAGCCCTTCGGTTGCTTCATCGAGAATCAGCAATTTCGGGTTGATCATTAGTGCTCTGCCTACCGCCAGCATCTGCTGTTCGCCACCTGAAAGCTGGTTGCCGTAGTTCTCCAGCCTGTCCCCAAGTCTTGGGAAAATAGTCAGGATATCATCCAGGCTGTATGGCTGCGGCGAACGCTGGTAGTTGGCGGCTGTTGCAATAATGTTCTCCCGGACAGTAAGGTTGGGGAAAATCTGCCTGCCTTCGGGCACAAGGCCTATTCCCAGACGGGCGATTTTATAACTGGGAAATTTCCGGATCTCCTTACCTGCAAAGCGGATAGTGCCAGATCTTGCAGGTGTCAGCCCCATTATCGAACGAATTGTGCTGCTTTTGCCCATACCGTTACGGCCAAGCAGGGTGACCACAGCCGATTCTTTTATATGCAGTGAAACTCCGAAAAGCGCCTGGCTTGCCCCATAAAAGGTCGTTATGTTCTCCACCTTGAGCATCAATCCTCCTCCCCGAGATAGGCTGCCCGCACCTTTTCGTCTTGTCGAATTTGATCAGGGGTACCGGTGGCCAGGTTTTCGCCATATACCAGAACGGTCACTTGGTCAGCTAAAGAAAATACGACATTCATGTCATGTTCAACCAGGAGAATGGTCATTTGCCCCTTAAGCCGGTTGATAAGCTTAACGAGTTCGGCGGTGCCGCCCGGTCCCATCCCGGCCATGGGTTCATCAAGGATCAGCAGTTCGGGTTTTCCGACCATTGCCATTCCAACTTCCAGCTGTCGTTTTTCACCATGGGAAAGATGCTGTGCCATTAGACCTGCGCGATGGAGAAGATCGACACGGTCCAATGCTCCGGACAGTTCCTCTTTTACCGGCTGTGACTTGCCCCAGTGGCGCATAAACCTGAAATTGTGACCGGAGTGAGCGCAGATGGCAAGACTCATATTCTCAGCCACGGTCAGGTTTTCGAAGATATGGGTTATCTGGAACGATCTGCCGATACCAAGCCTGGCCCGTTGATAGGCTTTCTTTCGGGTAATGTCGATGTTTTTGAAAAGGATGCGGCCCGAATCCGGGAGCATGTCTCCGCTCAACTGATTGACGACCGTAGTCTTTCCCGCACCATTGGGACCGATAA
>JBARUR010000017.1:0-18642 GCA_049645845.1 Desulforhopalus sp.
AAAACCTCGGGGTTTGGGGCAGAGCCCCATTCAAAGGAATATCGATTACCAAAGGTGCTTTGTGATTAATTTGGATCGTTCTTATTTAATGAGGAAAATTTCGTCAGAATAATGCGAGAGTCTACACTCAGGGAGGTTTCGACGACGACCGGGTTATACTGCAAGGTTTCTACTGGGAATCTTATCGTCATGGCAATCCTGAAAGATTTCCTGAATTTGGTGAGAAAAAGTGGTATGACATCGTTAAAGACAAGGCTGGAGAAATTCGTGAAGCAAGGTTCGATTTGATCTGGCTGCCTCCTCCTTCTTTCGCCGGCACACTCAGTGCCGGCTATAATCCCAAAGAATATTTCAATCTCAATAACAGTTACGGCAACCATCAACAGCATCGGGCGATGCTTGAGGCCTTGCTGCAAAGCGGAATAGAACCTGTAGCTGACATTGTCATCAATCATCGCGACGGCAGCACCGGCTGGGTTAATTTCAAGGATCCTGACTGGGACACCAAAGCTATAACCAGAAACGACGAGGCTTTTACCAATCCCGACTCCGAGGCCTTCAATACACCTGTTGAATTGAGAGGAAACGAAGAAGAACGGCCTTTAGAATACGCGCAACATACAGGAACCACCTATAGTTATGGTTCTTTTCGCGACCTCGACCACACAAATATTCAAGTTCGACGGGATATCATCCGCTATCTGCTGCAGTTGAAGTCAATGGGATATCGCGGCTGGCGGTATGACATGGTTCACGGTTTCCATGCCCGCTGGATTGCCACTTATAACCGGGCCAGTCATCCAACTTTCTCAGTAGGTGAATATGACTGGGACAAACATGCCGCTCAGAGGGGTTGGGTCTGGCATACAGCCACTATTCCCAATGATATTAGAACTTCCAGCAGTGTCTTCGACTTCAGCAGCCAATTCACCTTGAAGGACAACAAGGGTAACTATATCGCACTGTACGGGCCTTTTGGCACCGGTATCGGTCTTGTGGGCGACACTACGAATGGACTCCCCTGGAAAAACCGCGCTGTGACTTTCCTGGAGAACCATGATACCGGCTACCGAACCGACGAGAATGGCAGACCACAGCCTCACCATGAACATGACAGTTTTCTCAATGACTGGCAGGTAGAACAGGCTTATGCCTACATCCTTACCCACCCCGGGGTTCCTACGATTTATTGGAAACACTATTTCGATTGGGGTAATGAGCTGAATGAAAGGTTGAAAGCATTGATCAACGCCCGCAAGGTAGCTGATGTACATGGGGGCAGTCTTTTTCACCCTCAGCAGAATGCCCGGGAGCGCGGTGTTTATGCTGCCTTCATCGAGGGCAGGAAAGGTGCTCTATACGTTCGAATAGGCGGCAGTGACCATGATTGGACCCCGGCTCACTCAAACTATAGGGATTATCGGGAATATGCCCGCGGCAGCGGTTGGAAAGTATGGGTTGGCTTGCCTGGTAATCCTGAAGTTCAGCAGGCCCGGTTAAAAGACGCACTACCGGTTCCGCAGTATCAGGAGGCAGTGAACATTACAGTAAACGATGAACTTCTTGATTAAAAGCACACACTCGGATGTCACAATTGAAAACATCAGGTGTGGACAAAATTTGACTACTTGAATGTATACATTTTTTTTTCTTCAAGTAGATAGTTCCTTCCTTACATGTGTTTGAAACTTGCTTTTATCGGTGCCACATTGTATCATCTACAATACCTTATAGCATGTGTCTGATACCATCATTGCATCATATCATTCGAAGTTTAAGCGGTAACTGGCAACTATGAACAAGATCTCCGAAGAAATATACAACAAGTATCTGGTTTCACTTCTTGCCGGAAATCGTCTTGAATGCTGTATTATTATTCAAAATCTTTTGGACACGAGTATAGAAATTACCGATCTCCACGAAAATTTGATTAAAAGAAGTATGTACGAAGTAGGTAATTTATGGGAACTGAACGAAATTACTGTGGCAAATGAACATCTGGCAACCGCCATTTCAGACACTCTGCTCAACCTGACCTATCCTTATATTTTCGAGACCAAGAGAAAGGGGAAAAAAGCTGTTATCGCCTGCTGTACCAATGAACTTCACCAGCTCGGGGCAAAGATGGTTGGGGATATTCTTGAACTCAACGGTTGGGACAGCTCTTTTCTAGGAGCTAATACTCCGCTTGATGATATGATCAGCTATATCGATAAAATTGTACCGAAGATTGTCGGACTTTCATTGAGTTATCGACCTAATCTGGATCATCTGAAACGTACTGTCGAAAGAGTTAGAAGTGAATTTCCCAATCTGAATCTGATGATTGGAGGGCACGCCTTTCTGGAAGGTGGATTGGATGGACCAGGCTTCATCCGCGAATATTCCGGCGTTGAATATGTGCCGTCCCTGAAACATTTCGAAAACATTCTCAAAGGAGAATGTATATAATGGATGAATTCCTGCTCCATAGAGAAGCTTTTCTCTTTTTGAAGAAAAAAGCTTCCGATCTGTTTTTTATTCTTTCGGCAAAAGGGATTATTATTGAAACCAACCAGGCCGCAGAGCGCCTGATTGGGCGTTGCTTAATTGGTGAAAGATTTCAGGACATCCTGACTTCCCGTGAAAAGACATTGGCCTTAGAAGAAGTAACAACCAATCCGGAAAAGGAAATAATGTTACACATTGATAATGCTCTTAATTTGTCGCAAAGCTATTATTTCACCTTTAAAAAGATTGCTGAATGTGTAGTGGTTTTTGGCCGTCTGGATTCCGAAGAAATTGAAATTTCTCGAAATGAAATGATTTCACTCAATCAGGAATTAAATAATTTAAGTCGAAAACTTCACAAAAAAAATGCAGAACTGAACAACGCACTCAATCAAATAAAAACATTACAAGGAATCCTGCCCATTTGTATGCATTGCCATAGAATACGAAACGACAAGGCAAACTGGGATCAACTTGAAGCTTATATTGAAAAACAGACAGAAGCCCAATTCAGTCACAGTATTTGTCCTGACTGTCTCGACAAACACTATCCCGAAGATGTTGTTGAATCAAAAGACGAGTGAGACCAGCTGTCTCAAATGATGTTTGCCAAGAGTAGAACTGCCGTCAATACCGCCAAAATCACCCTGTAATATCCGAAGATGGCAAGACCGTGGCTGTTCAAATAGGCGACCATCCATTTAACTGAGATTACCGCTGAGATAAAAGCGAAGACCAGCCCGATGGCAAGAGCCTGAGGCTCGAAGGTTTCCAGCATTGCCTGACCATGTTTAAGGCCATCATAAGCGGTGGCTGCACCGAGTGTAAGGACACCGAGAAGGAAGCTGTATTCCACGGCGGCAGGCAGGCTGAGGCCCACAAACATTCCACCAACGATGGTCACAAGGCTGCGGCTTACACCGGGCCACATGGCAATACATTGGGCGAAACCGATAATGACGGCCATTTTCCAGGTAAGCTCTTCAAGTGTATAGCCTGAATGCACTTCCGGGTTATTTCTGTTTCGGTGGCTGACAGCAAGAATTGCCAGACCACCCACCAGCCAGGCTGCCACAACCGGCCATGGTCCAAAAAGATATTCTTTAATATGATTGTTAAATATCAGACCAATGACCGCTGCAGGCAGAAAACCAGCCATCACAGTAATTAGCAGACGGCGACCGATCTGATCACGACCGAAGAGTCCTTTCAACATTTGCCTGACCCTGCGAAAATATAGACCGAGCACAGCAATAATTGCACCAGCCTGGATACAGATGGTATAGGCGTCGGCAGCCTCCTTTCCTCGTTCCCGTTGACTTCCGGAAGCTGCACCGCCTCCATCGATCCCCATTACTTTTTGAGCAAGGAGCAGATGCCCTGTAGAACTGACCGGCAGGTATTCCGTCAAGCCCTCGACAATTCCAAGGATCATTGCCTGGGTGTTTGTCATTTCATTGCTGCTCGGGACGCTTTCACCCTCTTCTTTCGGCGATGCGTTCACATGGCTGGAAGTGAGGAAAAGAGCAAATATTATTATAAAGATAAATCGACGCATACTCATAAGTTTTTATTTCGATAGTAAAAATCCTAAATGGGGAATTATTCGTTCCAATGCTGAGAGCACCTGAAGCTCGGAGGGAAAATTACGGGAGAATTTCCTGGTAAAGAAATTAAGCGTCAATCGTTCCGGAGTTTACAGAGCGCGTCCCAAGGTACCATATTGCGACATGGAATCCATCAACTACTTCCCTTTCAACTCACGTTTTGGTTTTTCTTTTGATATACTCCGGAGAACTCACATCTCTTGGAAGCTGGCATGTCAAGCCCGGCCGGCTTAACAAATTTTTGATCTCATTTGAATAAATTTCGTAAAGGATTAAACGATAATTTCGCTATCCCAGATGAACGGTTGTTAAATTTTCGACGGCATCTGTGCAAATGGCTTCCGGCAGAAATCCACTTTTATTCTATAGCGGCCAACCGGTAGCTCAGCCGGGACCACGGCGCAAAGGAAATGCGAGGCTTTTTTGATCCTTAAGAGGTAGCCACTCCGATTTGCCTGCGTTGATCACTGCAACCAGAACCCTGCGACCTTGCCGTTATCGGTAACGAGTTTGGCCATGGTATCGTCGCCACCATCCTTATATTCCAATCTCCAAAGATGAATGAGGTAATCCTGCTGTTCGAGTTCACCCAGATACAGTGCTTTATATCCATCTTTCATGCGGGGAGCGATCCGGGTACTCACATCCTCAAACACCTGTTCTGTCACTTCAGCCTTGAAGGCTTCAGTGCCATCAGCAACAAAACCGGCATAATCATTTGATTCCACTGCGTTGAGGAGTTTGTCCAAAACCGGTCGTACTGATTGTTCCCCATTTGCAGCCATGCACAAAGAAGCCGCCAATAACAGGCATCCAGATATCATCACTGTTAAAATTTGTTTTACGTTCATGCTCTCTCCTTTTTTTAGATAAAGAGTTGTCGGGCATTACTTATGATAAGTTCCTCATAAAACGTCTTTTTCGGCAGGTTGTTTTTCACAAAACCTACAATGCGCCCCCCCTAATGGCAATACAAAATACAAAACATGTTAGGGAACATAATTCTGATGGATAAATATAAGCATAGAAATTATTTATGGGGATGGATGAACCTGACTTTTTCCGGTTAGTCTCTTGATACAATAACTCTTCATGTTTACTCTGTTTTTCGTATAATAATTTTTCATAATCAATTTCAGTAAAACTGTTCCACCGGAACAACCTTTCAATATCGGTACAATATCGGTACATACTGTCTTCATAGTGGAGGAGGACCCATAACATGACCAATGACCAAAAAGAAGGACCTGACCTGCAGATAAGAGATAACCTGGCACAGGAATATTCAGATGTTTATACGCCGGAAGTTATTGCCGGGCTGACATTCATGGCCCAATTCAATGCAGATCAGAAGCAATTGATGAATGAGCGAGTCAGCCGTCGCAATGATCGGATTCTCAATAAAAAACCGCTCGACTTCCTTGATCCCTCATCCGTTATCCGGGGGACAGATATCCTCGTTCAGGATGCTCGTGACGGAAAATTCATCGGCTCTGAAATCCCTGGTAGCTTACGGCGTCAGTGGCTGCAGGGAACTGGTCCGGCGGCCAAACCCGGTGCTCCTATTGCATCCAGCCTGCGTAATGTCGCCCATGCCCTGCTTTCCGGAGCCGACGGGTGGATGTTCGATGGCGAGGATGCCCTTGGTCAGACCGGGACCATGTCACTTGACAATCAACGCAGCCTGAAACTGGCCTTTGCTCATGATCCGCTTTTTCTAAAGGTAGCAGAGGAAGTTGCCGGAGAGATGAACAAATGGGCCAGTGATTTTCACGGCCGCGAAATCATAACCGACTGGAGCAGCCAACTCGATTTCACTACCAGGATTTTTCGCCCCCGCGGGCTGCACCTTGATGACCGCCATATCCGGGTAGGAGGGGCGGCGCTTTCTGCCTCAATTGTCGATACAGTACTCTATGTGACCAATAATAAGCGGGCTCTGCTTTCCAATAAAGGCTCAATCGTTCTTTATCTCCCCAAAATTCAAACTGCCGAAGAGGCGGGTTTTTGGAACCGACTGCTCAACGCCCTTGAAGGTCATCTGGGGCTTGAGGAAGGAACTATCAAAGTTTATGTATTGCTGGAGCAACTCGAGGCCACTTTCCAGATGATGGAGATCCGGGCAGCCCTCGGCAGACATTTCGTCGGCTATAATACCGGACGCTGGGATTATATCAACAGCGTTGCCGATGCCTGCTGTGGAGACCGTGATTTTATCCATCCGAACATCGAATCGATCGCCATGACTTATGGTTATATGCGGAATTACGAAGATAGGGTGCGGCGTGCTGTCAATACACCTGATGCCAACGGCAATTTCGCCCTTTGGCAAGGCGGCATGGAGCCTAACATTCCAGTGGGCTCCAAAGAAGGTGTCGCCGACGGGATGGCCAAAGCCAGGGCCGGCGCAGTTCGGGAACAACGGGAAGGCGCCAGCGGCAAATGGATCGCCCATTGGAAAATGGTGCATATTATCCGGCCTGTTTGGGAAGAGGTCGGCGAGGACAATCAGCTTGGTCGAAAATTTCCGCCACTGACCTATACTGCCCAGGATGCGGCTGATCTTACCCTGCTCGAACCTGCTCCTCGTACCGTCCGCGGCGCCCGCAACCTGCTGAGTGTTGCTCTGCAGTACGGCAACGCTTTCGGCCAGGGTTTTCAGGCGGCTGCACTCAAGCCCGCCGATTTTTTCGGCAATGATGATATTCTTTATTTAATGGAAGATATGGCCACAGGTGAGATCCGGCTGAGTATCCTTTGGGAGTGGGTACACAAAGGAGCAGTTCTTACCGAGGACGATCCGGATTCAGGACTAAAATCGGGTGACGTATTCACTCCGGAAATCTTCAATAGATTGCTGGAAGAAGAGTACGCCAAACTTCTCAGTGCCGGTAACCGTGATGTCCACGATAATTCAAAAAACACTACCCTTCCTATTGCCAGGGCCATTGCCGAAACCTATGTCCTCGACTCTGTCAAAGCACCATGGTTTGTCGACCTGTTGAACATCAACCTGAATAATCACGATTTGGCTACGGCAAAGGAGCGAATCCGAAGCTATATGGACACCTTTAAAAATGATGGTCTGCGCATAACTGAAAATCTCGACTTTAATCCCGCCTAAGACCGTTACCAGAACTTTTAAATTTTGGGGAGGAAACGATGAAATCATACAGCGAAGAGCTTGAAAATATGCAAAAATGGTTCTCCGAACCGCGCTTTTCGGAAATACTCCGTTTACATACACCAGCCCAGGTGATCGAGCAACGTGGCACAATCGACGTTGAATACACCATTGCCCGGGATGCTGCAGAGGCTTTCTATGCCCGTCTGCGCGAACTTTTTGCCGCCGGCAGATCGATCACCACCTTTGGACCTTATTCACCCGGTCAGGCAGTCACCATCAAGCGTATCGGTATAGAAGGTATTTACCTCGGCGGCTGGGCAACTTCCGCCAAAGGTTCGCTGGACGAGGATCCAGGCCCCGATCTGGCCAGCTATCCCCTCAGCCAGGTTCCCGATGAGGCCGCCCCGCTGGTCAGGTCACTGCTGGCTGCAGATCGAAACCAGTATTTCCAGCGATTACAGATGACGGAAGCCCAGCGTGCGGAGATACCGCTCATCGACTATCGGCCGTTCATCATCGCCGATGCCGATACCGGTCACGGCGGCGACGCACATGTACGCAACCTCATCCGCCGTTTTGTTGAAGCAGGTGTTCCCGGCTATCATATCGAAGATCAGAAACCAGGAGTGAAAAAATGCGGCCACCAGGCCGGCAAGGTCCTGGTCCAGGTAGACGAGCAAATCAAGCGGCTCAATGCCGCCCGTCTGCAGCTCGACATCATGAAAGTTCCGGGAATCATCGTGGCACGTACCGATGCCGAGGCGGCCACTTACCTCGACGGCCGGGGCGACGAGCGGGATCAGCGTTTTATCCTGGGAGCGACCAACACCGGTTTCCCCAATTATAAAACCGCCTTCCTGGCAATCATGCGCCGGTTCTTTGACAAAGGCATTAAAGAAATCAACGGACACCTGATGTTCCGCATCTCCGATGATCTTTATGCCGATGCTGATCGGTGGCTTGACAGAACCGGTCTGTCGGCAGAGATCGATGAGGCGATCAAGAAGATGGCCGGTAACTCCCCTGCTGATATAAACAAAGCACTGGATCGGGCATCCAGCCGATTACTCGACCTCTGGCAGATGGAGGCCGGTCTTAAAACCTACGGCCAGGCTGTAGCCGATGTTATGACTTTTCACATTGATGAAGGTGCTGAGCTTCCCATGACCATCGATGAATGGAATACTTTTGTCGAGACAGCCTCCTTTGTCGAAGCACGGGACAAAGCCCGCGCCATGGGGTTCAATATCATCTGGAACTGCGATACAGCCCGTACGCCGGAAGGATATTACCAGATTCAGGGCGGCATCGATTATGCCATTGCCAAATCGCTGGCTGTGGCTCCGTTCGCCGATATTTTGTGGATGGAAACCAAGACCGCCAATCTGCATGAAGCCAAAATTTTTGCCGACGCTATCCATGCCGTCTATCCGAACAAGATGCTGGCCTATAATTTGTCGCCTTCATTTAACTGGGATACCACCGGCATGAGTGAGGAAGAAATGCGTCGCTTCCCGGAAGAAATTGGCAAACTGGGCTATGTTTTTAACTTCATCACCTACGGCGGTCATCAGGTCGACGGCCTGGCCGGTGAAGAATTCGCCACGGCTCTCAAGGAAGACGGCATGCTGGCCTTGGCCCGCTTGCAGCGAAAATTGCGTTTGATCGACTCACCCTACAGAACTCCACAAACCTACGTGGGAGGACCACGTCTCGATGCGGGCCTCTTTGCCGCAAGCGGCGGGACAGCTACAACCAAAGCAATGGGCAAAGGTTCCACCCAATTCCAGCATCTGGTCGAAACCGAGGTTCCGCCTCGTCGCCTTGAAGAATGGCTCAACCTCTGGACCACCCATTACAAGATGGACACCAAGCTGCGTGTCATCCTTAAACCTCATATTTCCGGCTCCGAACTATTGGAGCTTTCAATCATCGACAACAACGACACGAAGGTGTCAAACATCATCTTCGCCGTCCTGCAGGATCGTCGATTTCGCAATATGCTGTCGATTCGTGACCAGAACACCTTTTCCATGGAGGCAAGACAAAAACGGCTAATGACGCTCAACACGTTATTCCTGATCCACCGCTACAAGGCTGTCTCCATTCACTATGTCAGCCCCACCGAGGATAATCAGCACCTTGCCGCGGGAATCCGTGAATTGGGAATCTATGAAAACATTCAGACAGAAATCGGGCAGATCATTGTGGCCCAGGTTGACGTCGAACGGGTGAGAGCACTTGTCAAACCCGATAGCGAAGAATTACGGCAGCTGATCAACAGAGCAGCTTAATCGATATCTTTTAGCTCTCTGCCATCCAGCGAAAAGCCCCCAGTGCTGCATACACTGGGGGCTTTCTGTTATTCGATACAATAACTGAAAAGTTAATGACTCCATCAAAAAATAATAACCCCAATAACTCCTAAAACTGCAATACCGAGATCCACAATGCCTAGCAAAATAGCCAGGACACTAATCAACCCGCCTCCAATTTTCGGTGAAGCGGAAACTATCACGCCAATGATTCCCAAAACAACGGCAAGCAAGGCTACGACAATCCCCCAGATCGGACTTCCTGTGAATGTGAGGAAAATACTTATTACAGCTGAGATGATAGCGACTGTAGCGACAGTGCCTGATTTTTGATCCGCCATTAGGTGATATCCTTTTTAATAGAGGTTTGAGCTAACCCGTATTTTTCATCAGATCTGAAAAACAACACATTGTTTATGAGAAACGCGGGCTAAAATTCCTTTCACATTGATGCACCTGCTCCTATCTTATTGCAAGTACGATAAGTGGCGGATAGCTTACTGTCAATAGGATAACCAGAGGACTAAAATGGAGAGATATACCTTCATTATTCAAGGAAAGCGTGGAAGGTGGCAATCCAAGCCTATATCTTTGCCCCAGTATCAAAGTATCCCCCAATGAGCAACCACATCAAGGGATGTATTTGATGCAACCGCAAGGTAAATATAATCAACCTGCCAGCTGCAGTTCCGAAACTGATGCACCGTTCACTTGTGCAAGGGGAAAGCTGAGGGTAAACGTGGTACCAATTTCAGGAGTGGACTGCACATCGATATAACCCTGGTGGGCTTCAACCACTTCTTTTACCAGGGCGAGGCCAAGCCCAGAGCCGGTGATGTGGCGCGTGGCCTTACCTTTCACCCTGAAGAATCGATCAAAAATATGAGGGATGTCTTCCTTGCTGATACCTATCCCTGAGTCTTTCACTGAAAAATTAGCGAAACCGCCGGTGACTGCGGTCGAAAGGACAACCCGGCCACCGTCCGGTGTATATTTTACGCTGTTGGAGACAATGTTCATTATCGCCGTTTGCATATGATCGTAATCAACGTTGAACCACCATTCTTCTCCACATGGTTCATAGTTGAGGGTAATACCCTTTGCTTCCGCCTGCGGGATCGCAATATCAATCACATTGCGGATTATATCCTCGCCCTTTACCGGCTCTAGATTAAAAACAACAGTACCGCTTTCAAGCTTTGAGAGGTTGAGCAGGTTGTCTATCAGGCGCAGAAGGTCTTTCGTCCGGGCGGTCATCCGTTTATGTAGTGCATTGCAGGTGTTGGCTGCCTCATGTTTACAGTCGACTTGCACCGCGTAAATCATCTGCTCGACAGAGGCCAATGGGGATTTTAATTCGTGCGCTACCATGGCAACAAATTCGGATTTCATCCGGTCGATTTCCTTATGGGCACTGACATCCTCAAAGGTTGTGACCGAGCCGATGACATCTCCCTGCTCGGTTGTCACCGGTGAGCAGTAGGCGCGAAGATATTTTCGGGAGATTGATCCCGGCGGAAACTCCCTGGTCACCACAATTGATTTACTTATCGCTTCGGTCACCATGTTTGCCGCGGCCTGATCCCGGATTGATGCGGCAAGCGGTTTACCGATAACCGGGTCGGTTTGTATTTCGAGGATCTTGATGGCTGCCGGGTTATGGAGTACGACGACACCGTCCGCATCGGTTATAAGAACAGCCTCGGCCATGCAACTAAATACTGATTTCAGGCGACTTTGAGATTTATCGATGGCCTCGAGCCCCCGGTTTTTTTCTTCCCGCAGCTGTTCCGTTTCAGCGCGCATGGACAGCTTATCAATGGCCCGATCTACCACCACCCGAATATAATCAGGGGTAAAAGGCTTGCCGACAAAATCAAACGCTCCCTGTTTCATGGCAGTAACAGCTTTGCTTACCGTGGCAAAACCGGTTATGACAATAACCTGCACATTAGGTTGATTCTCTCTTATCCAGTCCAATACCGCAAAACCATCAAGCCCGGGCATCATAAGATCTGTCAGGACAATATCAAAATCCTGTTCCTTGAGAAGCTCCAAACCTCGATTGCCGTCTTCAGCCTTGGCGATGTGGTAGCCTCTTTTGGACAAGGCTCTTTCGACACCTTCGCGAATAACTTTTTCATCATCAATAATTAAAATGCGCACATTGTCCATAATGTTTTCCCGGTTACAGTGGGGAGAAAAGAGTTCATGTATTCCACCCACTGCATTTCGCTATGAGAAGACCACATTATCGAAATGACAATAGGTGGAATGTTGTCTCTACTTCAACCAGCTTTTAATCAGTTCAAGCAATTCGGCCGGCTCTACCGGTTTCGGCATATAATCCTCAGCTTCACTTTCCAGCATATCCCGATGAGTATAGGTGCTGGTTGTTACCCGATCGGCAACGGCAGTGAGCAAAATAATCGGTATATTAGCGGTGTCCTTGTTATCCTTCAAACGGGCGCATGCTTCATGACCGTTCATGACTGGCATCATCACATCCAGAACAATGAGATCAGGTTTTTCTTCAGCAACGGCTTCAAGCCCTTCTTTTCCATCATACGCAACTGTTACGTCATAGCCGCCGCTTTCGACAATTACTTTTACAGCCTCTACAAAATCAGGATCATCATCAACCAACAGGATCTTTTTTTTCTCAGTCATTCTTCCCTCCGTTATAAAAGCTAAAATGAATTTTCTCTTTTCTGTTATTCCATCACCGGTCGGGGCAGCAATCCAGCACCACCGATGATTTCCTCAAGTTTTTCCTCCCACTCAATGGCCATTACATGGACACCGGCAATTCCCTCCATTTCCTTCAACTCCTGAATCTGCTCAATACACATTTCGATACCTTTAGCCGCCTGCTTTTCTTTGGGCTCGGCAGCAATCCTGTTAACCACTTCATCAGGAATATCCATACCGGCAACCATTCGCCGCATAAATTTTGCCATCCCAGCAGATTTCAGCGGAGTGACTCCGGCTAGGATTTTGATTCTTTCAGGTAATTCCGCCTTTTTGGCTAGCTCCATATACTTTTTAAATTTGTCCATATTGTAGATGCACTGGGTCTGGACGAAGTCGGCACCCGCTTCCATTTTCAGCTTCAGGCGCGGCACGCGAATTTCAAACGGATCGGCAAAAGGATTCACAGCACAGCCAATATAAAACATTGGTGCACCCTGTAATTTATCACCGGATGGAAATATTCCTTCATCCCGCATGGTTTTTACCATATGGATCAGCTGCATCGAGTCGATATCGAAAACATTTTTTGACTGGGGATCGTCACCAAATTTCTGGTGATCGCCGGACAGACAGAGCAGGTTGCGCACTCCCATGGCCGAAGCCCCGAGTAAATCCGACTGCAGCGCAATTCGATTGCGGTCCCGGACCACCATCTGTATCAACGGCTCTATCCCTTCCTCCTTTATCAGCATGCAGCCCGCAAGTGAACTCATGCGGACAACGGATGTCTGATTGTCGGTAACATTACAGGCGTCGACGTTCCCCTTCACAAAAGCCGCCTTCTTCCGAACGATGTCAGGGTCCGCACCACGGGGAGGACCACATTCCGCTGTGACTGAAAAGTGGCCCGCCTCCAGTACCTTTTCCAGGTTGCTTCCCGATTTCATTAGATCATGTCCTCCCTGATTATTCGGCGTGGACCGCCGTCTCTTGAGGAATTCCACCCCTTATACGGCTTCAGCTTGCCATAGTTTTCCATCTGATCAAGGGCGACCAACCGGTCTATTATCAATTGCCAGCCGCATTTAACCTCTTTATCCACTTCGCAGATCCCCTTCACCGAACCACCGCACGGCCCATGGAAGAGAGACTTCGCACAGCGGGTAACAGGACAGATGCCGCCGGTCAGATGTAGGATACAATCGCCGCAGCCCTGACATCTTTCCGACCATTCTCCCTGCCGTTCGGTAACCCCCAGAAATCCGGTATTAATACCCGGCAGAGAAGGTGTGGTGGTGAACTTTTCGGCAAGAAATTGAATCCCGGCTCCGCAGGCTATGGATAAAACCGCCTGATAATCTTCCACATAAGGTCGCATCTGCTCGACATATTCAGGATCACACTGGCGTTCAAGACTCACTTCCCGGATATTGATTTTCCTGCCGTCCGCTTCTCTTGCAAGTCTCAGGGTTGATGCCAGCACCTGCACCTCTTTTTCCCCGCCGACACGGCAAACAGTCACACATCCATGACAACCGGCCAGGACAATGTTGTCATATGGTTCAAGCATCTCCATGATCTCTTCGATAGGTTTCGGTGTTCCTGTAATCATGTTGCCTCCTTCTCTGTTACCTCTTTTACTATAGGACTGCCGGCACGAACCAGATTTATCGGGCTTGGACCAATTTGCCGGATTTGCTCGACAAACTCATTGGCAAATTCAGCAAATTTTGAGCCCTCTCCTGCACTCAAATTGTACATCCTTATGCGGTTTGGTCCGATTTTGATTTTCTCAAGAATTGCATACACTCTTTCAACACGTGCCCGGGCACGAATGTTCCCCGACACATAATGACAATCACCTTAAAGGCAGCCGATCACCATCACGCCATCGGCACCGTTTTCAAACGCTTTAAGCAACAGTGACTCGTCAATCCGTCCGGTACAGGGCAGCATGACTATACTGATTGCCGGTGGATAAGATCTTCTTTCCGAACCTGCCAGGTCCGCGGCAGAGTACGCTCAGTGACGGCAGGCAAAAACAATGACACTTGGTGAAAATTCATGCATAATGTTTATTCCTCCTGATGGTTGTTATACCGCACTGTACGACTCAATTTTTGCCCGTATATTCCTGTCATCGTATCGACCCATAAAAATTGTCTTGGCTGGGCACTCGGCAACGCAGATGCCGCAACCCTGACAAAGAGCGGGGTTAATCTCTGCTGAATGCTGATCATTGATAAACGGTACGCCATAAGGACATGCCCGCACGCAGGTCAGGCAAACTGCACAATTAGTCGGATCAACCCTGGAAACAATTGCGGACATTTTTTTACTGTCTTTTGAAAGCAGGGTCGCGGCCCTCGCCACGGCCGCCTGAGCCTGGGCAATGGTCTCGCTGCTGTTTTTAGGACCATGCGCAGTTCCGGCCATAAATAATCCTTCACTTGGCAGATCGACCGGCCGCAGCTTGGCATGTGCCTCAATGAAGAAACCTCCGTCATTTCGCGGCACTCGCAGCATAGAAGCGAGTTCCTCGGTGTCCCGCGGTTTCATGCCGGTGGAAAGAACCAGTAAATCCGGATGCAGTCGTACCGGAAGTCGAATTGAAGGATCTGTAACCGTGATCTCGATTCCGGTCTCTGCAGAACTGATCTCGGGAGGATTTTCTTCCGGATCGAAACGGATAAAATTGATTCCCGCCTTCCTGGCCAAACGGTAGTCGAGTTCTCCCAGTCCGTAACAGCGCATGTCCCGGTAAAGCACATCGACTTGCGCATCGGGATACATCTCTTTGAAACGCAGGCCATTTTTAACTGCATGATTGCAGCAAACGCGTGAACAATAAGGCAGATGGTCGACATCCCGGGATCCTGCGCACTGCAGCATGGCAACCCGGGAATTCTGCCAGTCGATAGCTTTCCCATCTTCAAGAGCCGCACCGAAATCGGTTTGGGTCATCACTGTGTCTAGCGTCCCCAGGCCATGGATCTCCGGCCGATATTCTTCAGCTCCGGTTGCGACAAGGATCGCCCCATGTTTCAGGGTTCGGGTGGCGCCGGAGGGCATGACGATTTCTGTCTCAAAGGAGCCGACAAAGCCGGACTGCTCGACGACCTGGCTGCTGGTAAAGACCCTGATTCTGTCATCTACGGCTATTTTTTCCTTTAAAATCTCAAGAAAATCAGCGAACATTCGCCCATCACTGCTTCGCTTAAGATTCAGCAACTGGCCTCCCAATTGCGGTTCCTGTTCGATCAGATAGACTCCAAAACCCTGCCGGGCCGCCTCAATTGCCGCAGTCATCCCGGCAACACCGCCACCGACAATAAGCAGCCTGGAATCAACCTTGAATTCCAGTTCATCGAGAGATTCTCCCGCGGTGGCATTGGCAACCGCCATACGGGTCAACCTTTTCGCTTTTTCGGTTGCCAATTCCGGATCGTTTGGATGAACCCAGCTGCACTGATCGCGGATATTGGCCATATCGAAAAAGTACTTATTAAGCCCGGCCTGCTGCAGCGTCGATTGAAAGAGAGGTTCGTGGGTAGTCGGCGAACAGGCCGAGGTGACCACCCTGTTCAATCGATGCTCCCCGATGATCTCCCGCATCCGCTCCTGAGAGTCCTGCGAACAGGTATAAAGGGGATGTTCCGCATACACCACCCCCGGAAGCGTCTTGGCATATTCCGTGACTGCATCGACGTCTACCACCGAGGCGATATTGGTGCCGCAATGGCAGATGAAAACCCCGATCCGCAGTTCGTCATCCTGCCCTGGAGTACGTTCGGGAGGAAGTGTATCGGCGATAATTAAGCTTCCGCGCGCTTCCGCAAGACTGGCTGAGGCAGCTTCTGCTGCGGCAGATGCCTCACAGACCGTCTCGGGAATATCCTTTGGTCCGTTGACTGCCCCGCTGACAAAGATTCCCGGCCTGGACGTGGCGAGCGGCTGGTAACAGTCGGTCACGGCAAAACCGTATCGATCCAGCTCTATATCGAGTTTACCGGCAAGCTCTTTGGTCTGCTTTGCCACCTGGATGCCAACCGACAACACGACCATATCGAAGGGTTCGGTTTGTCTCTTGCCGGATTCATCCACATAGCGCAGTTCGAGGTCGCCGGTGTTCGGATCTTCGAAAATTCTGCTGACCATGGCCCGCACAAATCGCACGTTGTGGTCTTTTGCCCTGACTACATACTCGTCAAAATTTTTCCCGAAGGACCGCATATCGATATAGAAGATGGTCGGTTCGATGGTGGAATCATGCTCTTTTGCGATAAATGCCTCTTTCGTCGCGTACATACAGCAGACTGAAGAACAGTAATCCCGGTCGCAGGAGTGATCCCGGGACCCGACACACTGTATCCAGGCAATTTTCTTCGGATGCATACCGTCGCCTGGCCGGGCGACCGTTCCGGAGGTTGGTCCGGAGGCAGAAAGAAGACGTTCAAATTCGATGCTGGTAACTACATTTTTATATATCCCATAGCCAAACTCACCCCGCATTTTAGCGTCGAATACCTCAATTCCGGGAGAAAAAATAACCGAACCGACTTCTATCTCCGTTTCGGTCTCGCGATGATCGTAGTGGATGGCGCCCACTCCGCATATTGATGCACAAGTACCGCAGGCGCCGCTGTTAAGATGCACGCAGCTCTCATCATCGATGACAGGAACCCTCGGCACCGCCTGAGGATAATGAATATTGACCGGTTTTCGCCCGTTCAGTCCTTCATTAAAGCTGTTCCGAAGAGGCCGTGGTGTCTTGTTGGTAACCTGGTCTATTGCCAGAAAATTCACCGGGCAGACAGACACACAGGCCCCGCACACCTGACATATGTCGACACCCGCTTCTATTCCCTCCTCCACCATTTTCAACGCACCAATATTCATCACTTTTTCGCAGGTGATGGCACAGAGGCCACAACGGATGCAATCTTTTTTGTCCGCTTTTCCCTGTTCCTGCACGGCGAACTCTTTACGAAGAATTTGGGATCTCGCATAGACGGCGGCACCGATACTCTTTTCAAGATCAAGTGCGTTGTCCACCCTAACGGCTAGAAATTTTTCCGGACAGGCCGCAAAACACGCTCCGCAACCGGTACATTTTTCCTGGTCAATGACTGCCTTTTGTTTTTTTTCCCAGCTGATCGCCTCATGAAGGCAGGCCTTTTTACACAATCCACACATCGCACAGGCCTCTTCGTCAATGGTAAAGGTCCACTTGTGCGAAGAAGCAGGCTGAGGCAAACCATGTCCTCTTATTATCCGCTTTTCTTTGGCACGCGCCCTGGCCGTTTTCTCTCCCTCCTGCGGCTTCTCGGGGAAGTGGGAAAGCTGGGTTACAGGGCAGACAAATTCACAGAGGCCGCAGCCGGTACAGGCGGCAACGTCCACATACCGCGCATGACGAACTATGGTTGCCTTAAAACTGCCGGCATCTCCCGACAGGTCTTTGACCTCACTATGGGTAAAGAGTTCAATATTTTTGTGACGCCCGACCTCGACAAGTTTAGGTGAGACGATACACATCGAGCAATCATTGGTGGGAAAAGTCTTATCAAGCTGCGCCATCTTGCCGCCGATGGCAGGAGAACTTTCCACTAGAAAAACCTTGATCCCGGCATTAGCAAGATCAAGGGCCGACTGCATTCCGCTGATGCCGCCGCCGATAACCATAACCGCTCCGGTCGGATTTTTTATGCTGTCTGAAAAACTGCTGAGGTTTCCTGTCATACCGAACCCTCCTTTCCAATGTCTGAGCCGGTTGTGCTTGCTGCATTGTCTATGGCTCGAGAGAGCACAACCGGGGAGACCAGATGAACCTTCTGCTGCTTTACAGGATATGCACCGCTTACTGCCGCAGCGATCAATTCAGTTATAAAAAACACCGGTAGTTCCGCGCCCCGCACTCCATCCGGCGCCTGACGGCTTTCAACATTAGCCTGGCACATCGGACAGTCGGTCACCATTGCCCCGGCGCCCCCTTTTTTGGCTGCTGTGACTATATCTCCCACCAGTTTCTGAGCGATATCAGGTCTTGCCATGGTGAGGCTCCCTGAACAGCATTCCGTCCTATGGGACCAGGAAACCGGCTTGGCACCAATCGCCGCTACGATTTGTTCCAAGGTATCCGGCATCTCCCAGTTTACCGCATTGGTCACCCGCGGATTACGCAGAGACAGACAACCGTAATAGCAGGCTATGGCCAGCTCCTTCAGATTGTGGGACACCTTCTCTTTTATTGAAGCAAGAATTTCGGGCTGGGCCAAAAAAGTGCTGATATGAAGAATCCTAAAAGCAGACGCATATTCCTTAACATCCCAATAAGCCGGATTTTCCCGCAGGGCTTTGTCCGCCGCCTTTAGTCTCTGAAAACAGGCAGCGCAGGGGACAAGGATAT
>JBARUR010000018.1:0-3524 GCA_049645845.1 Desulforhopalus sp.
CATCTGGATCATTGGCCAAAAGGTCACCGAGGATATCAGCAACCGGCGCGGCGTGCTGGCAGCCGGTGCGATTGGAGAGCTCAGTGAACAGCCAAGAATAAGTTATCTTTGCCGAAAGCTGCTGCTTACCCGCTTCGCTAGCGTGTTGAGATGCGTGCTGTAACGCAGCCTTATAATGTCTGCGTGCAGCCTCAAGATCTTGGCTAGAACCTTCCGCACCGTAAAGACTCCCCTTAAAACGATCCAGATCAGCGCTTTCAATTATGCCGACGGGCGCGACGGTTGCGACGACCTGGAGCGCATCTCCCTGACGCTGCTGTAGTTGCAATTCTTCAGCCAATAGGATTGTCTCTTTTTTAGAAAAGTAGGACGGCTGCTTGGTCCAATAGACAAAGCTTTCCTCCACAAGACGGTCGCGACGGCTGGCCTTGGCTTCGAGTATTGCAGCGATCTCCGCGTCGCTTTGGCGCGCCTGCAGAACGAAAATCTCTGACCTAAGATCTTGAAGCTCGACCAGTCTCTCTTGGGCCACAGTTAACGTGGCAGCATCAAGTCGCTGCAGCTTTAGCCAGACTCCATCATAGAAACCCCACAAAGCCGCGATCAGAGCCGCTGGAATACCAATGAATGTGATGAGTTCACCAGGAGTAGTCGGTTTATACCACGGCTTTTTGGGCTTCGGTGCATCGATCGCGGACTGTAATCTGTCGATGCGCTTCGACATTTCATCAAGTCGGGCGCTCATCTGACGATTGATTTCTTCAGACATCTTCTGTCACCTAGTTGTCTTTTGCCTTTGCAATTACAGTTAATTCTGAATTATTTGCTTCTCTGATAATCATTTCTTTTGTCGCCAACCGTGCTGATCAGCCCCACCTACTGGTTACATAGTAGGTCATATGAGTCCAGCTAGGCAAGTCGTAAATTCTCCAAGGAAGCGAACGCATCACCACCACTTATGTCCGGATTTATTATCAACTCGAGCACAGTGACCTCCGGGAGATCAACGTGAAGGTCTTCCGTCTCGCTGGTTGCGCCTTGGGGGCTGAAGTTCCACTGCTGCCGGATGATTTCCCTGTATGACTGCCCGCCATCCGGCGACCAACGCAAGACGTATTCTTGTGTGCGCTCAGTGCTGGACTCCACGAAGTTCAGCCAGATTCGCTGAAGCCGTTGCGGATTGGCGAAAAGAATCCGAATCGTCTGCTTTCCGGGACCTGCTGCACGCCACCCTGATGCCAGACCGGGCAGCAATGCAGATTCAATTGGACGAGCGGCGTCCTCCGAGGTGATTTCCACTTCCGCGAGCCCCTCTATATCCAACCAGTTCTGGTCAGGAGATGCCGTTTCTTGCTGAATTGGAGTGATTATTCGCTTGCGCATTGTTGTACCTCTTGATTTCAAGTTAGGGAAATTAATAGCTACTTAAATGTGTTGGCTCTCTATGAGTGGGTATTTCTTACCATAACTGACCTCTCTATTTTAATGCGGATGTCATGCTATGCCAATTTTCTTTCAACACACAACCGATTTAATCAGCCGCCCAGCTGTTCGGCTCGGCTGAATTAGGAGTTGGTATATCTGCCTGTAACCATTACGAAACGGATAATCGCCTTCTGAACAGGTAATAAACAAGCTTTCTGGGCATACCCAGAGAACCGCGAATAGGTTGCTGGATCAAAAGCGAGTTCTTTTCCAATCGTAAAAGGTGGAGTTGGTAAGAGTACGGGGAACCCCATTTGCTCAAGATGTTCAAGTGTCAGGCTCAACATTGAGTCAGGGCAATTTCGAGGCCAGCCATCCGTAATCACAAGGTCGATGTTTGCTGGCAATGTCTCCTCTTCATTATCCACATGATAAACATCGGCCCCAGCAACCTTTGCGATGTTTGACCAGCTCCTGAGAACATTGGTGCCCAACCCCCAAATCACAATGCGCGCTCCCTTGAGCGCTTTCACCTGATTATGAAACCAAAAAGCGTCTGCAATGGCTTCACATGGATGCTCCAGCGACGACATCGCATTGATTACTGGGCGTTGCGAGGCCTCCGCAAACGCTTTCAATTTGTCGTGGTCAAAGTATCGGATGATATATAGCGAGTAGAAAGGATCCAGATACCCAGCAAGATCCTGCGGCCTTTCACTCGTATCGAGAAACGCAGGAAGCTCAATGTAATTCAGATTAATCTGCCCCAGAGCCTGGAGCATGGTCGTGCGGGTTCTGATTCCTCCCCCATGAAATGAGCACGCAACGGGAGCAAAGCCACTCAGTGGCTCGACAACTCCTACAAAGCCCCAGATTTCCTCAAGGGTTTCTCGTTTAAATGAAGCAGTTTCTATCAGGTTGCTCATGCTATTTTTCTTGCCAACATGGAGTTCCGGTGAAGCCGGATTTTTCCGGCTTCACCAGAAGCGTTTTACTAGAGTTTTTTCATTTATTTTCATATGTTATGATATTCAAGCTTATTCCTTGCGGATCTTTTATAACACAAAAACGCCCTACTTTTGGTATACATGTAGGTGGGAGAATAACTTCTCCGCCCAATTTTTCGACCCTTTCAGCCGATTCGTCAACATTATCAACAGTGACATATGGATCCCAACAGGGTGTAACGTCATCGGGAACGTTTCCATTTTTTAGCATCATACCTCCAACCATGGCTCCTTCTTTGTGAATCACCAGGTAAGGGTTACCGTATATAGTCTTTGCTTCAACGAACGTCCAACCAAATAGCTCCCCGTAAAATTCCTTCGCCGAAGTCAAGTCAGTTGTTATCAGTTCGTTTAGACTGAAAAAGCCGTGTCTTTTTGAATCGTTTCCCATTCCTTCCATTCAATACCTTTAGCAATATGTTGTTTAGCTCGCGCCGTTTGAGCGAAGTTTCTCTTTTGAAATGGTAGCCTATGCCGTACTAATTCGTGTGATTCTCAATTAGGGCTAAGCGAATTCCCAGACAAATAAGCATAGAGCCAAAAATTCGGTCAAGCAAGGTAGAGAATTGACTGTTGTTGCGGAAAAAAATCGTTGTTCGAGCAGCAGTTAAAACGAGGACAGACTCAATTACCATGCCGATTAAATTTACGAGAAAACCGAGTATAAGAATCTGAGCCGGTGCGTGCCCCAGTTCCGGACGAACAAATTGTGGTAAAAAGGCCATAAAAAAAATGGCAACTTTAGGATTCAGAATATCGATCAGTGCTCCTTGCCTGAAGGCTTTCCAGAATGTTGAATGCTCTTGTAATTCAACAGGAATATCAACAGAAATCCTTTTTGACCTTAAAACCTTTACGCCCAGACAAATAAGATATGCTGCACCGACATACTTAACAATAGAGAAGGCCATGACGGAAGTTGCCAGGATCGCTGAAAGCCCAAAAGCTGCTGCAAAAATATGTACAAAAGACCCGCTACAGACCCCCAAGGATGATGCAATTCCAATCCTTCGTCCTTGAGCTATTGTCCTGGAAAGGATGTAGACCATATCCGGACCAGGTGTGATATTTATCGCAATGGCTGCAGATAAA
>JBARUR010000019.1:0-4728 GCA_049645845.1 Desulforhopalus sp.
AAGTGGTGCCCTTTTTTATTGCGGGTCTTCAGTTTCATGGCAGCGATGATCTGGCAATACAGTTCCATCTCTGTACTTGGAAGAACTCTGGTAATCCCTGCATCAGAGCGACGGAGAGATTTTGGGACCCTTTTATCTCTTAAACTACGGTATACTGTATTTACAGAAACAGCATAGAGGTCGGCGAAGGCCTGGATCATCTTCATCCGTTCAGAATTTCTTGGCGGCAGAAGATCTAAACGCTTTTGCAAATCCAATAATCTTTCTTCCGGGATTTTTTTACCCATAGTTTCCGTACCAAAAACCAAGGTTTTTGAAACATACATTCTTTTCTGCTCACCCCAGACAAAAAAACATATTATGATGTTTCAAAACACTGTTCTAAAACATTTGTTCTGTTATTCTCAAGTAAAATCGTTTTTGGGATAAAAATAATGCTAATTGGATATGCTCGTGTTTCAACAATGGATCAGAACCCTCAGATGCAAACCGATGCTCTGGAAAAGGCTGGGTGTGGACGGATATTTATCGAAAAAATATCCGGTTCGCACAAGGAACGGCCAGAGCTGGAAGCGGCGTTAGATTTTATGAGGGAGGGAGATACGCTTGTTGTTTGGAAATTGTCAAGGCTGGCTCGTTCCATCAGGCAAATCATTGCCACTACCTATGACCTTGACCAACGTAAAATTAAGCTGAAGGTTATTACCCAGAATATCGATACAGGAACACCAGAGGGACGCTTGTTTTTTCACATGACCGCCGCATTTGATGAATTTCAGAGGGAATTGATTGTTGAGAATACCCGTGCGGGTCTCGCAGCTGCTCACAAACGAGGGCGCAGAGGTGGTAGGCCACCAAGCATGACTGTCGATAAAATCCGTACTGCTGAGTCTATGATTAAAGATTCCAAAAACTACCCGTTCGTAACAGACATTATCAAGCAGCTTGAGATTGGACGAACGACGTTCTATCGACATTTCCCTCCAGAGCGGATCGGTGAGTTAAGACAACTGAAATGAAATGTGAGATAATAAGGTTTTCTGAAGCTCAATCTGACGAATCTAAGAATCGCTTTGCATTGGCAATGCAAATTTTCAACATGAGTTTGCACTCATAATGTTGTGATATCAAATTTTCCGAGCGAATACGAAGATATCGGATGTGATACTACCGTCTTGTTCCAAATAGTCTTCCACGCTCACCACCTTTGCTTGCAAAGCATTTTCTTCAAGCATCTCCAGAACAGAATCAATTTGATAGTAATTGAAATAAATTTCCTCATCTGAAAAAGATGTAGATTCAAAACCAGATGTTTTACCTGCCATAAAACTCAAGTAAAGAGATCCACCCTCTACAAGACTCTCTGCTATAGATTTAAGAAGATTATCGGTTTGATCATTATCCAAATGAACAATACAAAAGGATGCAATAACATTATCGTACTGCCCAAGATCTAGTAATTTTAAATCACAAATATTCTGATTTATGAACGTACATGTTGGGTGTATTTTCTTTGCAATGCCTAAAAGCTCTTCTGAGAGGTCTATCCCGGTAAACTGACATGAACCGTCTAGGGATTTTATGGTGGTAATATTGTTGCCAGGACCGCACCCTAGGTCTAATATCCTTGCTCCTTCGGATACGAATTGATCTTGAAATTCTATAATTTTCTTCTTGTATGTAGAGAAGTCTTTGAATTTCAAATCATACTTTTCGGCATTCTTATTATACGCTTTAATTGTCTGCTCTGTTTTCGATACTGTCATAGCACATTGTATATTGGAATTTGTGTAGTTGAACACCCTGACAATGCTTGATACTTTCGTATAAAGCGTTGAGATTGGCAGCGGTGAGCCTCTTGGTAATTGATTTTTAGTACACAACTACCGTGAAGTTTTTTCATTCAAGCTGAAACCCTGAGCCTTATTATCACTTAATGTGGGTCCGGTGTCATTATTGCAGGCCCAGTATCACTTAATGTGGGTCCATTATCGTTTAATGTGAGTCGGGGTCTGTTCTTGTTCTCATTTATTGTGGGCCCACAATAATCATTATTGCGGGCCTATGCGTTTATCATTGCGGGTCGCTACAGCTAACAACACCGCCCTTTTTTGATTTCGGTTCGTAACCTTGCTGAAGCAAAAAAACATCTCGAAAATGGCAGCATAAAGACTGCCTGACTTTAGCAGTTCAAAGTTGTGGTCAAAGGTACGAAATGATGTTCCTATATACGATTCACCAAGAGTCATAATCACTTATTAATCACTAAGGATTTTCGCATGGCAAATAATCTGTTTATCTCATATGACTTAAATTCACCTGGCCAAGATTATTCATCAGCAATTGAAGAAATTAAAAGCTTAGGCAGCTGGGCAAAGGTACAAAAGTCCCACTGGTATGTTAACTCTACACTGACTGCGTCAGAAGCAAACGAAAGAATATGGAAAAAAATGGACAAAAATGACACTTTAATTGTCGTAGATGTCACTAATAAAAATGCAGCATGGCATAACCTGTCAGACGAAGTGTCCAATCATATTAAAACTAATTGGGCCAGATAAAAAAATTTAACAAGGTAAAGCAGCCTCGCATCTTTGGTGTTGAGCTCAAGGCCGATGGGGGTTGTCGTCTGTCTTCCTCTTGTTTTTTCTGTAACTGTTCCATCAAATCAGAAACGATAATCCGGCTCAAAAAGCTAGTAACAATTCCTTATTGACTACTTCGTCAATAAGGAATATTATACTAATAGGTAGATTGAGCAGGGCTGCTAAAGCAGTGTCTACCTACCGCCATGAAGATGGTCCAAGCCATTGCTGGATTAAAGAGTACCTGTGGCAGTACAAGAATTGTAAGCCCGCTTCGGAGTCATCTGGAGCGGGTTATTCTTTTTCCATGATAAGTGTTTGAGAGAATTACCTTTCCCCTAATCTTCTTACTTCGCCTTTCTGGATTGTTTGGGACATAAGCACTTTCAACTAATACAGACACACCTTCACTGATCTTTTTGACAGAAAAATAGATGTGGTAGTTTTTGCTTTCTCCGTCACCCTCTGTAATCTCAACTGTAAGAAAATTTCGAGAACTGGCGAAGTAACATTGCCTTTCCGGTAACTCTCCTAAAAGGAGAGGCAAACGTAAGGACAAGTCGTACCTAGCAAAAGAAAAAAATCTGTTTTTTCCCCCCTCGTCAGGGAAAGAGACAGTTGGGTGATCCACCCTATCTTCAGAAACACAGTGTGTTGAGAACCTTATTTTTAAAGTAAAGGAAATAGCCTGCTTATCTCTTTGTGGCGGAAGATCCACATTCAAAGAAAAAGGTGACAAATGGTTTAAATCGTACGTTTTGCCATCAATCTCCAATTTTTTTTCGTACCAATCCAAATAGAATTCTCCCTCTCTATTAGTTTAACATACCAACTCGACCAAAATCCCCAAACATACTTCATTTTCGCCTCCAACGCCCTACTTTCATTGGGAACTTGCAGACAAAGGCACCTTTAATATCTGGCCACCACGTTTCTTTTTCCCTACCGCCCTTTTCTAAACTGATTTGGTCACAAGGTCCGGACGGTGATCTTTACAAACTTTTTTTGCATCCTCTTCGGTCGGATAGGAAATCAGTTCATCATCCGACCAAACGTAAGTTTTCTTCGATCCTCGATAAAGAGCTATCCTCCAAAAAACCTCACTGTCAAAAATGAACGGTTCTAGCTGGATCTTGTCAGCGGCCTTGAAGTTGGATTTTGACAACTCATTGATGCTCATGTTTCGCCCTGTCTTTATTTCGTTTTAAAAATCTGGTCGCAGATATCACAAACAACTTTAGTGTTGGTGCGTCGCTTGCACTCCTGCTCTCGGTCATTGTGACATCTAACGGCTTCTTGATAGGCTTTGGTCTGTGCTTCTTGATCGCTAAAAAGAGAATGCTGACTAAGTTCGGCTTTAATTGCTCCCAACACATACTTTTGTGCTGATTCTCCTTTCTTGCGCTTCAACATCAAGGGTAATTTGTTCAAGATAATCTCTACCTTGTCCGCTGCCTCAATTGCATTTGTATACTTCTGAGCAGTTTGTGTGGAAACGCCAATTTCAAGCAAAGCGGAATGCAGCTTGTTTCGGTCGCTCTTGATATCTATGACATCTTTATCGCCAGGTTTGGTCTTGTTGATAAAAAAGGTTAGTCCGATTACAGATCTGCTACGCGTTTTATTCTCGTATTTAACATGTATATCAGATGTTTCGTTTATCTCTTTTATGGCTTTGTCGATTTGACGTTTTAGGCTATCCCACCTTGTATATTTACCAGCAACGCCTAAAAGTAATCGTAGCTCGTCTAACTCAACTAGCCATGATTTTTTTTCGAGCCACCTTTTTAGAAGTTCGTATAATTTCCATGTACTTGCTGCCTTGAATTGGTAAACGGCTCCAAGCCTGTAACGGGTGAATTCCCCCCCCAATTGCAAAAGGAAGGGTTGAACATCGGGGTTTATCATAAACTCAAATTCCCCCGCGCCCTCAACGTAATCGAACCCAGAAAACCAGTTCCGGTACTTTCGACGGTTTCCTATTTGTACTTCCAGGGGTTTCTTGCCAAGGCTAATCATTACTTTTCGGACAACCGCATAAGCAGATTTTTGATCCATCGGAAAAACATCTGTAAGGTTGCTTATGCGTGCAGATATGTGATTGTTGACATTACCCCTGCTGTCGTAATGTGCAAGGCAATAG
>JBARUR010000020.1:0-8281 GCA_049645845.1 Desulforhopalus sp.
CGTCATGTGAGGTGATCTACAAGATGTGTTCAAATCATTTCGAGAAATTATCAGCTGGACTCTAGATTTACAAAACTGAATGGGGGCGGTGCAACCACAACAATAGCTGAACAATAATTCAATAGCGCAACCACCATTTGCGTATGTACACCGGCCCGGTTCAGATAAAATTCTGATCCGGGCTTTTCTATTTTGCCTACAAATTGCCTACAAATACAATAAAAACAAAAAAACCCGTTACGATTGCTCGTAACGGGTTTATATGTAAACAGCCGAAAAGGCTAGATAAAAATCTGGTGGCGATGCAGGGAATTGAACCCCGGACACTACGGATATGAGCCGTATGCTCTAACCATCTGAGCTACATCGCCATGTGATAAGGCGAAGAAAACTACCTTATTACTTTATTTGTGTCAATATTTTTTCGGGATAAAATACAAAAAGGATCTCTTTAATCCGCATTTCTCATCAGTTCAGGCGGAGAAATGTGGGTTAAAAGCAAAAGGCCCCGAATAACGGGACCTTTTACGGACTTATAAGAGCTTCCTCTTGTGGATGAAGAAATAATTACATCATTCCGCCCATTCCACCCATTCCGCCCATTCCACCCATGCCTGGAGGCATTCCACCGCCGCCACCTGCACCTGCTTCTTCAGGAGCGTCAGCAATTACACACTCGGTGGTCAATAACATACCGGAAACAGATGCCGCATTCTGCAGGGCTGTTCTGGTAACTTTTGCAGGATCAATAACACCAGCAGCGATCAGGTCTTCATACTCCTCAGAGGAAGCATTGAATCCCATTGCACCTTTCAGGGTCTTCACGTGCTCGACGATTACAGATCCTTCACGGCCTGCATTGTTGGCGATCTGACGAATTGGTTCTTCGAGGGCGCGAAGAAGGATATTTCTTCCTGCGATTTGCTCTCCCGGTAATTCGAGTGCGTTCAAAGCTGCAATACATCGAATATAAGCGACACCGCCACCAGGAACCACACCTTCCTCAACTGCAGCGCGGGTTGCATTGAGAGCATCCTCAACACGAGCCTTCTTCTCTTTCATTTCAATTTCAGTCGCTGCGCCGACATTAATGACGGCAACACCACCAATCAGTTTGGCAAGTCGCTCCTGAAGTTTTTCACGATCATAATCAGAAGTAGTGTCTTCAATCTGATTACGTATCTGTTTCACACGTGCAGCAAGCTTCTCTTTATCACCGGCACCGTCAACAATGGTGGTATTGTCTTTATCAACAACTATGCGCTTGCAGGTTCCGAGGTCATTAACTGTGACATTCTCGAGCTTGATTCCCAGGTCTTCAGTAATAACCTGACCACCTGTAAGCACAGCGATGTCTTCAAGCATTGCTTTACGACGATCACCAAAACCAGGAGCCTTAACAGCAGCTACATTCAGCGTACCACGAAGTTTATTGACTACCAGGGTAGCAAGAGCCTCACCATCTACATCTTCCGCAATGATGAACAGGCCTTTACCCATTTTAGCTACAGACTCAAGCACCGGCAGGAGGTCCTTCATGCTGGAGACTTTCTTCTCAACAAGGAGGATATAAGGATCTTCCATGCTTACTTCCATACGGTCCGGATCGGTCACAAAGTATGGAGAGAGATAACCACGATCAAATTGCATACCTTCAACAACATCAAGGCTGGTATCCATTGATTTGGCTTCTTCAACAGTGATAACACCTTCTTTACCAACTTTATCCATGGCCTCGGCAATAATTTTACCGATGGTCTCATCGCTATTGGCAGAGATGGTTCCAACCTGAGCTATTTCTTTCTGCTCTTTGGTCGGGGTAGCGATTTTAGCTAATTCGGCAACAACAACTTCTACACCTTTATCGATGCCGCGCTTGATTTCCATTGGGTTGCCGCCGGCAGCGACCAGCTTTACGCCTTCTCTGTATATGGCCTGTGCAAGAACTGTTGCGGTTGTAGTACCGTCACCGGCTACATCGGAAGTTTTAGAAGCTACTTCCTTAACCATCTGGGCGCCCATGTTCTCAAACTTGTCTTTTACTTCGATCTCTTTGGCTACAGTTACACCATCTTTTGTGATGGTTGGTGCACCAAATGATTTTTCGATGAGGACATTACGGCCTTTTGGACCAAGTGTAACCTTTACCGCATCAGCAAGGATATTTACTCCAGCGAGGATTGACTCGCGAGCTTTCACTCCGTATTTTAATTCTTTTCCAGCCATTATTTTTTCTCCCTTTTTCTACGAGATGTTTTTAATCTGTACAAATAAACTTTTTCGAACAAATCAAACTAGTTATTATTTATTACTCAATAATTCCGAGAATATCGTCTTCGCGCATAATCAGATAATCTTCGCCGTCAAGTTTCACATCAGTACCACCATATTTTGAAAACAGAACTCGGTCTCCGGCAGATACCTGCAACGCAACTCTTTCACCTTTATCATTTGTCTTACCTGGTCCTACTGCTATAACTTCTCCCTCTGCGGGCTTTTCTTTGGCGCTATCCGGGATAATGATCCCACCTGCAGTTTTCTCTTCTTCAGCAAGTCTCTTCACCAAAAGACGATCATTCAATGGACGAATTTTCATTACTACCTCCTAACAGTACAAATAGATTGTTTCGAAAAAAAAAGGGCCCATCGATTATATGTTTACATGGAATCCCAACTTTGTAAGCTGCCTGGTTTCAGGCAGGTGTATCAAACTGCGCTAGAATATATGGTTTGATTTTTAAAAATCAAGGGCGGTTGTCAAAAAAAAAAGGAGAGGTCCTGCAGCCTTGGCGTACAAACGTAAGGCTGCAGAATTATGTGATTTTCCAGCTAGGCTACACGAACAACCCAATTGAATGGATCTTCGACATGACCGTTTTGAATAGCCTGCAGTTCATTAAATAATTTTGCCGACAATTCACCGGTCAGACCTTTGTTAATAACGTGGCTGTTGTTTTTATAGAAAAGTTCGCCAACCGGAGAAATGACTGCGGCGGTTCCAGTACCAAATGCTTCCTGCAGTCGACCGCTTTTATTGGCATCAAGAATTTCATCAATAGTAATAGGGCGCTCAACAACATCGACTCCCCAGCTGCCTGCGAGCTTGATTACTGAATCCCTGGTTATCCCTCCAAGTATCGATCCTTCCAAAGGCGGGGTTATTAACTGGTTGTCAATCTTAAAGAAGATATTGCTCGTGCCTACTTCTTCTATATATTTGTGTTCACAAGCGTCTAACCACAGCACCTGAGTGCATCCCGCCTTTTTGGCAATTTCCGACATATAAAGCGAGGCAGCATAGTTACCGGCAGTTTTTACATTGCCGACACCACCTTTGACCGCCCGCACATATTCATCACTGATATAAATCTTTGTCGGATTGCAGCCTTCAGCGTAATAAGCGCCCACAGGACATAATATAATATAAAAATAATAGACACCTGATGGCTTCACTCCAAGAGTGGGTTCGACGGCAATCATGGTCGGACGAATATAGAGGGAGGCACCCTCTTTATTCGGTACCCAATTTCTTTCCAGATAGATCAGGGCCTTGAGAATTTTCACCATTTTTTCAGCCGATATTCGCGGCATACACATCCTCAGAGCGGAACTGTTCATACGTTCGAAATTATCTTTCGGTCGAAACAGGAAGACCTGATTGTCTTTGCCCCGGTATGCTTTAAGGCCTTCAAAAATAGCTTGACCATAATGAAAAACCATTGAAGCCGGGTCCATTTTAAAATCATGATATGGACAAATCTTACTGTCATGCCAGCCATTTTCCCGGTCCCATTTCATCAGAAACATATGGTCGGTAAAATGCTTACCAAAACCAAGATCATCAGGGGATGGTTTCTCTTTCAGATTATCCGCTTTTACTTTTTCCAGTACAACTTCAAGGTCTTCCCACATTCTACCAATCTCCTCGATACCACTGATTTTTCTTTGCTTAATCCTGTGAAGGATATATACTTTTGCTCTGAACAGCGCGGATTTCATAATGCTTACCGAAGGTACCTCTCTTACTGGCAACCACGGCTGGTGAATAATCCGGACTAAGAAGCAAAGTCGCTTTCATGCAGTCCTATTGTAACTGAGCAGAATACTTCAGCTACAGGTTCAATTGCAACTCAATTTCATTTCCTGCTAACCCTCAACAACTTAGAAACAACACCGATGAGTGACACTCAGTCCACATTGCCGTACAAGGATCAGCCGCCCAGCCCGGTAAGCATGAAATACTTCCTTGTTGTGTTCATAATTTCAATTTTCTTCTTTGGCCGAATTCTCTGGCCATTTTGGTCAATTCTGGTGCTGGCATTTCTGCTTACCAATCTTTTTCTCCCCATCTACAATGTAATCAGCAGAAGAATTCCTGAATCAGTCGCTTCCGCACTTACCTGTTTATTGATAATTGCGATAGTAATTGTACCGTTGGTATTCTTTGTCTTTGCCCTTGCCGACGAAGCTCTCAATCTCTACAGCTGGGGGAGAGACAGCCAGGTCGGCTTGAAACTCCAGGTATTTTTACAGGAAAGTCCGTTCATTCTGCAAATTCAACATCAATTGGAGGAAGTGGGATTTCAGTTCAATCCTTCTCAAGTAACTGAAGCCTTTTCATATCTTGTCAAAAACGGAGGCTTGCTTCTTTATAATCTTGCCAGTGGTTGGGCGGCAAATATACTGCAGTTCATGTTTCTTTTTTTCATCATGATCCTGGTTATCTTTTTTCTCTTAATAGATCAACCAAAACTGATCGACTATATGGTCCGCCTTTCTCCCCTTCCCGAAGATGAGAACTATCTGCTGATAAAAAAATTCCATGAAATCGCCAATGCAATTTTAAAGGGAAACGGTATCTGCGGCTTGATCCAAGGTATTTTGGGAGGCACTCTTTTTTCCATCATGGAACTCAACTCCCCTTTGCTCTGGGGTTCTGTCATGGCAATTCTCGCTTTCCTGCCGATTTTCGGAATAGGATTGGTGATGATCCCGACTGCTTTATTTTTAATGCTTAGCGGACGAATGAATGAAGGTATTTTCCTCTTTACTTTCTATTTAATTCTTTCCGGCAGCATCGAGTATTTTGTGAAACCGAAAATGGTTGGCACTCAGGTAAAGATGCACACCTTGCTTGTGTTTTTATCGATTATCGGCGGATTAAGTGTGTACGGTATTTTGGGAATAATCTACGGTCCACTGATCATTACAGCTTTCCTGACTCTATCGGATATCTACTTAAAGAGATACGATCAAAGAATCCAAAGAATGTAGGAATGATAGAGCAATAACGGGAGCCCACGAGGAGGCTCCCCTACGGTGAATTGATGATGGTGGAATTATCCCTTAGCCGAGGGTTAGGTGCGTTACCCGACATGACATCAGGTGAAGTCGATCGGAATGACATCCCAGCATGTAACCATTTCCCTTGATCTGGTAACAACCCTGGCCTTGGCATCCTGGGAAACAATGATGCCTAATACGCCCTGTAATTTATGGCACAAATAATATAATGACCGGTGCCGCGTACCAACACTTTCAACCAACTCAACCTTTCGCCTGCCTGCCTCCGGGTCAAGCGCCAGAGCAACACTACCGTCCATCTCCATCGTGCCCTGAATAATCCCTCCAAAGCCTATCAACTCGAGTCCTTCAGTGGTAACGACGGCACCATCCACCCCTGTCAATCTGGCAATAAAGCGGGCGAATTTAAATATTCGTTCATCCAGCTGAGCCAGTTCTTCAGTTTGCAGAGATACATAATCCTTCCATCCGGCATTATAGTCCGGTCCATAAAGCCTGCCGCAATTTCGTCCCAAAACCTCCATAATCTGCAGGACAATCTTTCTCAACTGATTCCGGGCCAAATCCTCGGCAAAACGATATTTAAGATCGATATAAGGATTATCGTGGGCAATATATTCTTCCATCCCGGCAGGAAAGGATATAATCGTTCCACCGTGGCCGGATCGCCTCATAGTGCTGATAACATGCTTAAAAAACTGAAGATACAATGTAGGAAGGAAAGAAGGATCGATCTGGGCCCATTCACCGTTAACATTACTCCTGTTAAGCTCGTGCAGCATCGCCAGCTTGTCGCGTACCCGGCCGAACCTTTCGGCCACCCATTTTGACTGGAAAACATTTGTCGCGGGGGTAATAATATTGCCGCCACTCAACTGAGCTAGAATATTAAGGCCCCGGCATACGATCAGTCGACCTGATCCGACTACGTTGATCCCAAGGGCCGAAGGCAGGGGCGTTCCTTGTTTACTGCCGCCATGGATGACATGCATCCACTTGGAACCGGAATGTATTAATCCCCATATATGCAGACCTTCAAGAGGATTGTACCGTATCCCGATAAGCGAATTGTTGTAATCAGTAGCCGGACCGAGTTTTAAGAGTTCATATTCGTTGTATGGTCTCGGTTCGGAAAAGATCAAGGTAAACATCCCTTTGGATTGACCACGTTCATCTCCGATTATATCCTCCGGTTCACAAAGCATGATCCTGAATCGAAGGCCGCGTGCTTCTTCCTGCATCTGGCTGACCTGATAACAAGTGGAAATAAGTTCTTCCAGCACATCAGAGTCAGGAAGATTTTTACAGCCACTTCCTCCACTTATCGCTTCCGGATTACCAAGCGGCCAGAGAGCAAGGAGTTCGTAAACAAGGTCTTTTGGATACTTATGAACCATAGCGCGCAGCAATTAGTGGTGAAAGTGCAGTCATTTCCAAAATAAAATGGAAAACAACCATGGATATCGAAGGAGGGGGCGGTACACTTTGTTCAGTGACAACTGTACGTGATCTCTTCTTTTTGAAATTATAAGAGATTACGGGCCACAAGAAAACTCTTTTGTTATAAAAAAGACTTTTCCAGTGGCATCATGTTAGCAAAAATTGATTATCCGCAAATTTTGGCGGATGGATAACGCTCATCACTTCAATGGTAAACCGTATGTATCCTGGCCCAGCAGATGTATTGCGCCATCGCCGCCGAAAAGTTGCAGAAAACTGTCATCAGCCAGGTTGCATCGAAACCCCCGGCAGGTTTTTGGACGGTAGTGATAAAGTTTGCAAAAATATTTATCATTTCGGTGCTCTAAAAAAACGCATCCTTTATCATCAGGATGAATCATATAAACCTTGCCTTTACTCTTTGCTTCTGCAGTTGCCGCCTCAAGACCATAGGTACGAATGTCAGCCATGCTCACATTTACCCCGACATGGCCGCCCATTTTTTTTATAAAATCAACTTCATCGGGCTGAAGTACTATCTTGCGATATTTCTTGCAGCAGGTACCGCATTGGCGACACTCATGAAAAATCGTCCTCAGAGCATCTTCATCGACATGTTTTTGGGTCATTTTCCTGTCCTACTGTAGAGCCCAGTAATTTCGTAATGGGTGAGTTTTAATAAGTTGATGAGCGCGCTCTGAGAAAAATACACCGATTTTATCCTGCCGGGAAGTCAAAAGACTGTCAAAAGTTGTCAGGACGGATGCTTCCAGTGAAACTGGATTATACCCGCCTTCAAGAATCATAAGAAGCCGATCACCACACACTTCATGGGCATATTGTTTAAGCATTGAAGTGATCAGACCGTACCAGCCTGTAGTAAGAAGAGTGCCGCTGATGGTTTCATCCTTATGTCCGTCATATCCCGCGGAGACAAGAATTACCTGTGGCAGATATTGTTCCACAACACTCTGCAACAGACGGCCAAGCAAAAAAGTATATTCAACATCACCGAACTGAGGAAAAACCGGGATATTGATGGTATAGCCCTCGCCTTTTCCAGTGCCGACTTCAGTCATTTCACCTGTAAACGGAAATATCCCGCGTTGATGCAAAGAAATAAACAGGACTTCGTCGGTATCGAAGAAAACTTCCTGAGTGCCATTTCCATGGTGAGCATCAAAATCAATTATGAGTATCCTGTTCAACTGATACGTTCTACGCAAATATTCAGCAGTGATACTCACATTATTAAAGATGCAGAATCCCATTCCCCTCCCTGGCTCGGCATGGTGCCCGGGAGGCCTGATCATTGCAAAACCGGATTCTATCTCCCCCGCCATAAGACGGTCGGTAAGCTCGAGACAGCCGCCCGCCGCCAGTTCGGCAATATGATATGACTGCTCCATCAAATAGGTGTCCCGATCATATGAATACGGATCGGGACGCAATACATGCTCCCGAAGCTGCTGCAGATAAAAAGGCGAGTGTACCGCTTCTATATCCGCAGAAAGTGCAGTTCTGGCAGGAAACATCA
>JBARUR010000021.1:0-2529 GCA_049645845.1 Desulforhopalus sp.
GCAATTGACATATAGGGAGAAATCTCGAAATGGATAGCGGAATCTTAACGGTCCTTGGCTTGGCGACGCTTCCGGCGCTGGGAAATTTTGGCGGTGGCCTGCTCGCCGAATGGCTGAGGCCGTCGAAAAAAACACTCAATCATGCCCTGCATGCTGCCACCGGAATTATCCTCTCAATCGTTGCGGTCGAAGTAATGCCAGCAGCGCTGCGCAATACACCGTCCTGGCTGCTCGCCCTGGCTTTCATGGGAGGAGGTGGTGCATATCTTCTTGTAGAATACGGCATCAAACGATGGCAAGAGAGCAAAAATACAGGCGCTGGGGCAGGGGCATGGATGGTCTATGTGGCTGTCGCAACCGACCTTATCGGTGATGGACTGCTCATCGGCACGGGATCGGCGGTGTCGCGCCAAATGGCGCTCATTTTGGCTTTGGGCCAGATACTGGCGGATATTCCCGAAGGTTTCGCCACGATTGCAACCTTCCGGGATAAGGGCGTAGGCCGTGCTAAACGGCTGCTTATCTCCGCCTCTTTTCTCTTGCCGGTCGTTGGTGCCGCTGTTCTTGCGTATTTTGCACTTCGAGGGCAGAGTGAGGTTTTGAAAATGACCGGACTGGTCTTTGTGGCCGGTTTATACATGCTTGCCGCCATGGAGGACATGATGCGTGAGGCGCATGAGAGTGCCGAAGATAGCCGTTGGTCCGCGCTCAGCCTTCTTGCGGGCTTCGCTATTTTCCTGGTCGTCTCGGGGGGGCTTTAGCAGTATATCTCCCGAAGGCTCACCAATTTCACTGCCATATCATCCAGACCGGACGGATGTGAGTATTTTCTATCCACATTTCCGTCTGTTTATCTTAACGCTATCTATTCCAGGATCCGAATTATTATTCCAAGCCCCTAAAGGTCTTTGAACCTCAAATGGACGAAAAAGTATTATAGGGGACTAAGGGGCTGTGCCCATTCGTATGGAAATAGGTGTTATGGTTTGGATTGAGTAGGATTGACAACTTTTTTCACATTTGATCCATGACCTGAATCTGAATTATCCGTTACTACGAGTCCACTTGAATATTTTAGGATTGCCACCACGAATCTGGTCTTAAAAAAAACTATCTTGCGCAATAGGGCTTGAGAAAATGTGGAATAACAATAGTATAGTCAAGAGCAGAGGCCTTCTGCCTGCATTGCAATGGAGTGATGTTATCAACAACTATGACTCAATTGAAAAAGCTCTCACCTATCAGGCGTATCCCCGGTAATGAGCCTTTCGGCGTCCCGGCGGAGAAAACCTCGCTCTCCTATCAAGGCGACTACCCGATCTATGTTGTAGTCCACTCGTCTGATCTGCAAAGTTTTCCGATCACTATCCCATATCACATATTTTGCACGTGGATCTCCATCTCTGGGTTGGCCGACTGCTCCGACATTAACGATATACCGATATTTCGATCTAAGCTGGATGATTTCCTGCTGCATTGGATCGAAGTGAAGATCCTTGCCATCATAGCCAATGAGCATCATGCGATGGGTGTGTCCGACAAAGGCAATATCAAAACCATTTAACGTAAATGTTTCTTCAATTTCCGAAAAACTCATGCGATTCAGATAATCCATCGGTGAATCAGGAGGGCAGCCATGCACAAGGAGCGTTCCTTCCAGGTCCAGGTATACTGGTAACGTTTTTAAATATCGCATTGATGCGAATGTTAAATATTTCAGGGTCTGTTCTAGTGAGAGCAAAGCTTGAGTGGAAAAAAACTCACGTAAATTCTTATCGAGCACGGCTAGTTCATGATTGCCGAGAATGTTAAGGATGTCGTTTTTTTCCAAGAGATTAAGGACTTCCTCCGGTTGCGGACCATAGCCGATGGCATCACCGAGATTTACAATCCCATCAATTTTTTGACGCCTGGCATCACTTAAAGACTGGTTGAGAGCCTCTAGATTGCCATGAATGTCGGACATCACCGCTATTCTCATAAATTAACACCTCTCTTATTTCGCTGAATTGGTGACAGCGGCGCTTTTAACTGTTCTAAAACCAATCTCCTCGAAACCCTCCCAGGGGAAACGCTCAACGACCGAGGGTAAGGAGTTTGTATCCTTTGGAGCACCCTCAACACCGCCGATAACCGCATATCGATGTGTTTCCGAGACATCCCCGTATGACTGGCCCTGTCCCTCTATATAAACCCATTCTCCTATTTCATGGTTCAACCCCTTGATGCCCAAAAGGTTCGGAGAAAAAGACGCGGCCGACAATAAAAATTCGGAGCCCATCGGTTCAGGGCTGTCCTTGACGCTCGGGTTTTTGTCGGGAGATGCGTTGTTTCGATTTTCTTCCGGCCAACTCTTCATTTCGCTTTGCCAGCCTTCCATCATTTGCATCATACTGTCCATCGGCGGCACATCCATTTCACGTGATGGGGCCGCATTCACTTTCGAACTGTCTGTTCCCTCGACCAGAGCAAAGAGTATTTCCTCTTGTGTCGGTAACCTTCTGCCAAAATATTGGGCAAAAGCAGAAG
>JBARUR010000022.1:0-3644 GCA_049645845.1 Desulforhopalus sp.
AGAAGAAAAAGAAATACTGGAAGCCTATGAGTCCGGCAAGATGAAGTTAACCAGGCCTTCTGAGAAAGAAATTCTGGCAATTAAGGCTGCAGCAGAAAGTACTTTCAAAAAAGACAAACGAATTACAATACGCCTGTACGATCACGATTATAAAGGCATTCAAAAAAAAGCATTGCAAATGGGAGTGCCCTATCAAACTTTAATCTCAGGTATCATTCACCGCTATGTTGAAGGTGATTTAAAATCAAAAGACAGTTAAACGGCTATTCCACTGGGCGCCCGCAAACGACTGAGTTACACTGGTTACCATGCGTTGCATGGCAACCAAGACAATCCTGTGGGTTGGTTTTGGTAGGAAATTATTTGGGAGAATGCAATTGCAAAAGGGCAGGTTTAGAACCTGCCCCTACTGTACATACGAATTCTCCCAATGTAATTTGGGGGCTGGTTCTCCATGCGGTGCATGGGAACCTATTATGGATGCGTTGCATCCTGCTGTTTATCAATTTTTTTTGCTCCAGAGGTGAGAGACTGCGGCGCAGTCGTGGATAGGTCACCATGCAACGCATGGGGACTAGAATAAATTGACACACGGTATTACTCTGGTTATACTAGAGACATGAAAACAGCTATTTCAATCCCTGACAATCTATTTCGCAAAGTAGACCAATATGCCAAGTGTCATGGCTTCTCTCGTAGTGAGCTATTTGCGAAAGCCATTGAACATTATCTTGAAATACACCCTTCCGATCACATCACCAGACAACTCAATGAAGTGTATTCATCTAAACAAGCTGAATTAAATGAAGTGCTTTCAACTATACAATTCAGCTCAATAGAAAAAGAAGAATGGTAACAAAAAGAGGAGAAATCTGGTGGGCAGTATTACCTGAGCCTGCGGGATCGGGACCAGGCTATAAAAGACCAGTCCTCATTATTCAATCAGACGAATTTAATAAAAGCAAAATAAACACCATAATTGCCGCTGTAATCACTTCAAATATTCGGTTGGCAGCCGCACCAGGCAACGTTTTACTCTCCCCCAAGAAATCAAAATTACCCAAAAAATGCGTCATCAACGTTTCACAAATAATCACCATAGATAAATCATTTTTGTCAGAAAAAGTTCATACTCTTTCAAACGAAATAATTGGCCAAGTTGACGAAGGTTTAAAAATAGTCTTGAAATTATAGAGTTGTTGCGCTAACCAGGCGCTGCAAATTGACCGGTTTAGAAGTATTTTTACTGGACCTAGTCCGGTTATGGTTCTTGATTAACGAGAGCGGCTTCTTTTCATCGGGATGCGACGCATCCAGGGGGAGGTTACCATGCGGCGCATGGTAACCAGGAGTAAAAAAGTCGTGTGTTTTGCCCTGTTGGTCATTCAATTCGAAAACAGTGCCATTCGATATTCGAATGCCGAACAATGGTTAATGCGGTGTAACCCGCTTTAGTTCTTCACGAACAACTTTACGGAGTACCTCTTCACTGATGGGTTCTCGTTTTTTGTCAAGGTATTCGCGAAGCGCATCATTAATCATTGTTTGGTAACCGGAACCAGCAGCATCAGCTCGTTCACGAAATTCCTCAAGAACATCATTGTCGAGATAAATGGTAATACGTGATTTACCCTGCTGCTGAATTACCGGGCCACGTTTTCCGCTGGAGAAATCATATTCCTTTTTCATAGTGTTTTCTCTCTTTTGAGGTTGCGCTACGTGCAGAAATCAATCGAATGTCTGCACCCCGATATGTGTAAACAACTACCAAGATACGGCTCAAAGCATCAAGTCCTACAGAAACGAGCCTCTGTTCGCCTTCCGAGTCATCGTCTTCGCGGGTCAGGGCCATGGGATCAAAAAATACAGGCTCCGCATCTGCGAATCGCACTCTATGTTTACGGAAATTCATTTTCGCTTTCTCTGGATCCCATGTCACTCTCATAATTTCATGATACATATATTATATGCATAAATCAAGTTTCGAGAAGTTTAAGCGGCGTAATTTTCATCGGGATGCGACGCATCCAGAGGGAAGTTGCCATGCGGCGCATGGCAACCAGGACAGTCCTGTTGGACGGCTATTGGTAGGAAATCATTTGGAGAACGGCGTTGCAAAAGGGCAGGTTTAGAACCTGCCCCTACATTGTCTTCGATTTAATCTGTAATAAATACAAGTGGCTGTGCCACTACAATCTGTAGGTTCCACTTCAAAAGACAGAATTAGGTAGGGGCGTGGTTCTAAACCCGCCCATTCCAGGTTGGAATAACTTGAAGTCTAGAAATAAACTTGTCATTGTCAGAAGATCGGTCGGTGTGATCATGTGCATGTCATTTACGGCGATTATGTCGATAATATCCTGTGGGTCGGCTATTGGCAGGAAATTATTTGAAGAACGGCATTGCGAAAGGGCAGGTTTGGAACCTGCCCCTACGTTGCCTTCGATTTAATCTGTAATAAATACAGGTGGCTGTGTCATTACAATCTGTAGGTTCCACTTCAAAAGAAAGAATTAGGGTAGGGGCGTGGTTCTAAACCCGCCCATCCAGTTGGAATGACCAGATGTCTAGAAATAAACTTGTCATTGTCAGAAGATCGGGCGGTGTGATCATGTGCATGTCATTTACGGCGATTATGTCGGTAATATCCTGTGGGTTGGCTATTGGTTGGAGATTGTTTGGAGAACGGCATTGCAAAAGGGCAGGTTTAGAACCTGCCCCTACGGAAGTCTTCCGGAATTTTGTTTTATATTAGTCTCAGAGCAGCAAGGGCGTGCTCAGATATCGTTCACCGGTATCGGGCAGGACAACCACAATCGTCTTGCCCTTATTTTCAGGACGTTTGGCGACCAAAAGAGCGGCGTAAGCTGCGGCACCGCAGGATATCCCGCAGAGAATTCCTTCGCTGGTGGCTAATTCTCTTGCTGTTGCAAAGGCATCGTCATTGCTGACGGTGATGATCTCGTCGATAATGTCCCTGTTTAAAACAGCAGGAATAAAACCCGCTCCAATACCTTGGATTTTATGAGGCCCCGGCTTGCCGCCAGATAAGACAGGGCTGTCCTCAGGCTCTACGGCAATCGATTTCATTGACGGATTTCTCTGTTTGAGCACTTCGGAAACGCCGGTAATGGTGCCGCCGGTTCCTACTCCTGCAACAAAAAAATCTATCTTTCCTCCGGTGTCGGTCCAGATTTCCTGGGCAGTTGTTTTTCGGTGGATGGCCGGGTTGGCGGGGTTGCCAAACTGATCAGGGATAAAGCTGTTAGGGGTGTTGGCATGAATCTCTTTTGACTTGGCAATAGCTCCTTTCATCCCTTCAGCAGCCGGAGTAAGAACCAGCTCCGCCCCCAAGTGAGTCAGGAGCTTTCTTCGTTCAATGGACATGCTTTCCGGCATAGTAAGAAGCAGGCGAAGCTTTTTGTGGGCGCAGACAAAGGCCAGGCCAAGGCCGGTATTGCCGCTGGTCGGTTCGATGATCGTGGTGTCTTTATCGATAAGGCCATCTTTTTCTGCTGCCTCGATCATTGACACGGCGATGCGGCATTTTACGCTGCCCATGGGATTGCGCGATTCCTGCTTGCCAAGCATAACAACCCCGGTACCGGCCGAGAAATTATCAAGGGTAAGAAGCGGGGTGTTGC
>JBARUR010000023.1:0-28384 GCA_049645845.1 Desulforhopalus sp.
GCAAAGAGGATCCACCCGTTCCCATTCCGAACACGGAAGTTAAGCTCTTTTGCGCCGATGGTACTGCACGGGCGACTGTGTGGGAGAGTAGGACACCGCCGTTTTTTATAGCACAAAGCCCCGTACAGTTCATCTGTACGGGGCTTTGTTGTTTCTATGTCTCGGACCTTTCGATCCTTTTTTCTCTCTTTGGGAATCAATAATCAAGAATTTGATCGATTAGTGCCTTACTCTAAAGACCTTTCACTCAGTTCAGTCCCCTTCAAAGCGTGCGGATTAACATGAATCCCTCACAGCATGGGGACTAAAAAGAGTACCTTTTTGTGGGGTTTTAGTCTCTATTCACCTTCAAACTCCATTATAGAAAAGATATCACAACCGGTTATCTGTGCCCTTCCATTCAGATCAGGCAACTCAATAAGAAACGCGCATTCGAAAATTTTTCCACCTAATTTTTCGACAAGTTTAACGGTTGCACCAATGGTACCGCCTGTTGCTATCAGATCATCTACAATGACAACATTTTCACCGGCAACAATCCCGTCCTTGTGAATTTCCATTACACCTGAACCATATTCAAGGCTATATACCTCTTCAATTGTTTCGTGTGGCAGCTTACCTTTTTTTCGTACCGGAACAAAACCAACACCTAATTTATATGCTAAAACCGCGCCGAAGACAAAACCCCTGGCGTCAATTCCTACGATTTTTTCTATCTGCTTGTCTCGATACCGCTCATAAAGAATATCGCAGGATTCTCTTAGCGCTTCCGGATCTTTCATCAAAGTCGTTAAATCTCGAAAAATAACTCCTTTTATTGGCCAATCAACAATGCTTCTTACACTTTTTTTTAGATCCATCTCATTCCTTTATTAGCTCTGATAATTAAATTTTTCTATCACTGTAACGAGTAGCTGCTTAACATTATCTGCGTTTTTGTGAAATACTGAGAGAATCTCCTCCCAGGTAACAGGCGCTTCATCGATTTTCCAGCAATCATAATCTGTCGACATTGCAACTGCGGCGTATGGGATTTCGGCCTCTTTAGCAAGCATTGCCTCAGGCGCCGTCGACATATTTATCACATCCGCCCCCCACATTCGAAACATATTTGACTCGGCAACGGTCGAGAAACGAGGCCCTTCAATCGTTACCACGCAACCATTAGGGTGCATTACCAATCCAAGGGTTTGCCCTGTTTCTAATAATGTACGGCGTAATGATTCATCAAAAGGCTGTGACATGGAAGTATGATTAATCCCATTCTCGAATGAATCGAAAAAGGTGTTCTTCCTGAAACGTGTAAAATCAATAAATTGATTAAGAACGATCAAGTGACCTCTATCGATCTCAGCTCTCAGACTGCCGCACGCTGTCGTAGCTAGGATATGAGTCACACCAACCTGTTTAAGAGCCATAATATTAGCCCTGTTGTTTACCTGGGTGGGACTCAATTGATGCCTTCGTCCATGCCTCGCCAGAATCACAGTTTCAATGCCTCCGATCCTGCCGGCCATGAGTGAAGACGACGGTTTTCCATATTTTGTCTCCACCTCAATTTCTTGAGGGTCTTGTAAAATATCCGGATCATCAAGGCCCGATCCACCTATGATTCCAATTTTTACCATGTTATTCTCCTGTCTCCGTCTCTTAGTACTGTCAAGAAATACAATGATGTATCTCTCTGTATGGGGTATTGAAATGAATCCCGGATTATTTTTTATTTCCCGGGGTTAGGTCTTTACCAAAATCTTATTCAAATGAGCATTACTCTATCGAACTCTTTATTTAGACGCAATATTTTACAATACCTGTGGATTAAAGATTGAAACTGAAAGACTATATCCCCTTAACCTGGATTCGAAATATGTCTGTGCCGAACTTTGCAATACATACTCAAAAAAGGAATGTTTTTATTTACCTACTCATCCTTTTTTTCACCATCATTACTGATCAAATCACCAAATTTTTAGTTATTAAGTTTTATGATACATATTATGAACTTTCGTTTTTACACAATTTTTTCCAATTTTCACTCATCAGAAACTACAGCGGGTTTCTTGGAATTTTTAATGCTTTCCCCGATAATATCCGTTTTTTTCTACTTAATGTATGTGTATCTTTTCTTCTCTTAGGATGTCTCGTCTTTATTTTTTGGTCCGGAAATCGACCCTCTCCTTACAGTATTCCCCTTGTGTTTGTTGTCGGCGGTGGTATAAGCAATCTTATCGACAGACTACTCTATGATGGGGGAGTTATTGATTTTATAAGTATTGGCGTAGGGAGTTTTCGTACAGGTATATTCAATCTGGCAGATATTTATATTCTTGTGGGTTCTTTTGTTATTGGTTGCTATTTTTTCTCCTCTCCAGTCCAATCAACTTAACTGTCGATACTCTTTTTATCTCCCCCTTTTTCTCGCGCATTTCTTTCTCATTTTAGTTATAATCGTGCTTTTCCAGTATAAATAAAATTATAATTTCCCCATGGAGTCTGCAATGTTGAAGGTTGGATTTATCGGTTGGCGAGGAATGGTAGGATCTGTTCTCATGGAACGGATGTTAATGGAAAATGATTTCCAGGGTTTTGAACCCGTGTTTTTCACAACCTCTCAAATTGGGCAGGCCGGCCCGGATCTTGGCAGCGGCTCAAAGCCTCTTGAAGACGCCATGAATCTGAACCGACTTGCAGAAATGGATATCATTATGTCCTGCCAGGGAGGAGGATACACATCTAAAGTTTATGAGCCACTGCGAAATAAATGGAACGGATTCTGGATTGATGCAGCCTCAACACTCAGGATGCAGGACGATGCAATTATCGTTCTTGATCCTGTAAACAGGTCGGTTATCGACAATGGACTTGAGAAAGGTATTAAAAATTTCGTCGGTGGTAATTGCACTGTTTCGCTCATGCTAATGGCTCTAGGCGGTCTCTTCGAAAATGACCTGGTTGAATGGATCAGTTCCATGACTTATCAGGCTGCAAGTGGTGCCGGCGCGAAAAATATGCGTGAACTCATCGAACAAATGGGTGAACTGAATGCAGGAGTTATCGATCTTCTTGCAAATCCGTCTTCCACTATTCTGGATATTGACAAAAAAATAACCTCCAAGCTCAATGACGGGTCCCTCTCCATGGAAAATTGGGGTGTTCCTCTGGCTGCCAGTCTAATCCCTTGGATTGATGTACCGGTTGCTGGTGGTCAGTCTAAAGAAGAATGGAAAGGAATCGCAGAAACGAATAAAATACTCGGCAAAAATGCTGATCAAGGGATTCCGATTGATGGACTTTGTGTACGGATTGGTGCCATGCGATGCCACTCGCAAGCATTCACCATTAAGCTTAAAAAAGACATAGCTATTGAAGAAATCGAAAGAATTATCGGCAATCATAATGAGTGGGTCACCGTCATCCCAAATGATAGACAGCGTACTTCACAAGAGCTGACTCCCGTCAAAGTGTCCGGAACACTTTCAATTCCGGTTGGGCGTATTCATAAAATGAATATCGGTCCGAAATACTTGACGGCTTTTACTGTCGGTGACCAATTACTTTGGGGAGCAGCCGAGCCTGTCCGACGGGTATTAAATATTATACTCAACCACATAAAGTAATATATTGATGGCGTCGTAAAAACTTTATCGGTGAGGCGCGTAATTTTATGAATAAAATTGCTTCATGCCAAAGACTTACGACGCTATTAATTGCAGGAAATATAGTGCAAAGGTATAGGTTATCAACGAACAGAGAGTAGAGAGCATAATAATTGCTCCGGATAGCTCTGCGTCACTTTTTAACTGCTGCGCCATAATATAGGCTGCTGTCGCTGTTGGAGTACCGGCCAAAAGAACCCCGATAGCCAACTCCTGTCCTCGAACGTCCAAAATAAAAAGCAAAACCCCGGCAAGGATCGGCGAAACAACGATTTTAATAAAAGTGGATAAAGCAGCAACGGCGAGATCTCCTCTCAATTTGTTAAATGAAAACGAAGCCCCAATGGCGATTAGTGCTAAAGGGAGTGACATTCCAGTAACTATTGCTAACGCTCGATCAACAATCTGCGGCAAAGGCAGCCCCAGATAACTCCACAGTATCCCGATAAATGACGCCAATATAAGCGGATTATAAACTATTTGTTTTACCAGGGAGAAGGTCCCGATCTGATAATTATCCCTCTGCTGAGGGAGAATCAGCGCTACCACAGATAAAAAATTAAAGAGCGGAACCAAAAAGCCGAGCAAAACCCCTGCAATTGCAAATCCGTCCTCACCGTAGGCATTATAAACTATAGCTAGGCCAACATAGGCAAGATTTCCTCTGAATGCACCCTGGCAGAAGGCTCCCTGCACAGAAGATCGATATCCCCTGATTTTACCGTAGCCATATGAAAATATAAATATTAGCAGGACACTCACAACCAAACCGGCAAGAAGCACTCCATTAAAACTGACAAGAAAATCAGCTGTGGATATTTTATAGAACAGCAGAGCCGGCAAAGCGATGTAGTAAATCAATCTATTAAGATTAAATAAAAAATCACTATCCACCAGACCGGTTCTTTTTAAGCTAAAACCAAGTCCGATCACCAGAAAGACTGGAAGAACTATGAGCAAGATTTCTGAATTCATTATCTTTTAAAAGAAGCCAACGAGTTGATTAACTGCTTGCACAATCCTACAAAAGATATCACTATCATCTTTTCTTGAATTTTTCTCCCATTCATTGGATATTGACAACATGACACATCATAAAACAGAAGCTCTATTGAAGAAAATTAACTACATTGAAGCTGATGTGGAAATACAGAAACAGATCCTCTTTTCCATCCCTTCTGCTCAGAAACCGGATATTGAAAAAACTATATCACTGATCGCTGCCAGAAAACGAGAAATAGAAATATTGCGTCAGGAATTAAAAGAACTGGATCCTACTGAATACGATAGAATTCTGAAGTTTGAAGATGCTGTAGCCGAATTCAAAAAAATTGCAGTGAACACTCCTTTTCAATCGATTATCAACCGTAACGTCTTTGAGGAGTGTGCCTTGGCTTTACAAGACGGCAATGAATTGGAATGTTTAATAAAAGCATGTGATAATAATGGAAACTGGACAATCATAACCATGAACGGAGAAGTGTGCCAATACACTGCAGCAGAAGTTGCTGAAAAACCACCGCAGAAAACGGACTTATAAACAACTAATCCTATCCGAATAGACCCACAGTACCAAAGGTTACCGGAAATGATTTCCGGGATCTCCGTTACTGCGAAACTCCTGAACTAAATAAAACCCGGATCCGTAACCTTAATCATGGCGAAGCCTCCCTGGATATTCTGGGTATTGATAATTCCTTGAGAACTGAGAAAGACCTGGGCCTCATAAGATCGGGGTCCAGTGTCGCACAGCAGGAAAAATTTTTCGGTTTTGGGTATTTCCCCCACTCTCCTGCGTAACTGATCCTGTGGAACATTGAACCATCGACTGCCATATTTTTCTTTAAATGGTGCAGCTTCCTTTTCTCCTCGAATATCAAGAACCCTAATATCCTTATGATGGAACTCAAAGAGGAAATCTGCTGCATCAATAGGTCGATTAAACCCAGCCAGAACATTATCAAGGGCGTTGCCTGCATTATTTATAACATCCATTGCCGAGGCATACGGTGGAGCATATGCTGTCTCCAGGCTACAAACCTCATCAACATCTACTCCATGTTTCAGGAGCACTGCAATAGTATCAACTCGTGCTTTAACGGCATCCCCATTTTTCCCGGCTGCCTCAATGCCCAGTATCTTTCTTGATTTACGATCGGCAAGAAGAGAAATATAGATAAGTTCGGAGTTAGGATAAAAATGAGCATGATCTGCCTGTGAAACCACGGCATAAACAGGATCAAAACCAGTCTCTTTTGCCTGGCGGTAAGTCAATCCCGCTTTACTTATTCCCAAGTCGAAAACTTTAACGCAAAAGGTCCCGACAGTTCCTGTGAAATGACTTTGGCCCCCGCTGATATTAGTGGCAATAATCCTGCCTTGTCTATTAGCAAGTGAGCCAAGAGCCATAAGCATATTTTCTCCGCTTATCAGATTCCTCAATTCGACACAGTCACCTCCCGCATAAATATCCGGGTCACTGGTTCGCATTCGTCGATCAACGCTTATTCCACCTGATCTGCCCACTGATATTCCAGCCTCTCGGGCAAGTGCGGTGTTTGGCCTGACGCCAGCCGAAAGGACTACGATATCGGCTTCTATCGTTGTTCTTGAAGTTTTGACAAGGAGCTGTTCATTCAAAGTACTCTTCGAAATTTCAAGGACCTTTTCTTCAAGAAGCAGTTCAACTCCTTTTCGTTCTAATTCTTTGGCAGTCACTCGAGAAATACATTTGCCAAGAAGCGTTGGAAGTACCTGATCTTCCATTTCAATAAGAGTTGTTTCAATACCCCATAAATCCGTCAGAGCTTCGGAAATTTCAAGACCAATAGCACCAGCACCGATAACAACAGCCTTACCGACTTTTCCTCCGGTCATCAGTTTTTTGATTGTTTCGGCGTCATGTAGATCCGAGACAGTGAAAACCCGATCCAGATCTGCACCAGGAAATGGTGGTCGTATTGCCTGGGCACCTGTAGCAATTACCAGTTTATCGTAAGGAAGAAATTGCTCTTCTCCTGTATCCCTATGGCAGACTTTGACCCGTTTTTCCTTCCGTTGAATTTCTGTCGCTTCAACTCGAGTCAGTACTTTTATTCCTTTACAGTCAAGGAAAAACGTTTGGTCACGTATGGCGTGAGAGGTTGTTTTGTACAGATCTTCGATATCATTGATATCTCCACCGACATAATAAGGAATTCCGCAACCACCATAGGAAATAAGATTATCACGATCAATGAGAGTGATTTCGATCTCCGGGTCAAGTCGTCTCAACCTGCAAGCAACTTTTGGACCAAGAGCAACAGCTCCGATAACCACTACTTTTTTAGGCATGACGCTTCCTCATAATAATAGTTTTTCACAATAATTTAGCTTGGATTTTAAAGCACTTTTCGACAAGACTGCATCATTGTAAATCTTTTTGAAAATCCGACAATACCACAATGTGTGCATTTACACATTTGCCTGATAACCGGAACAGTTTTGCTTCAAATTATTGAAACCAATCTTCCAACCTGTATCAGCTAAACCAGGTAAACGTGAAATAAGCCAGGACTCTTTTCGGTCCCCATGCTGTGAGGGGGATAAGTACCTTGGTGGTTACTTTAAGTTCTTAATTTCAGCAGCGTCTCAAGATTTCTTGCTATTTTTGACTGGTTTTCTTGAGTAAGGCACTAAAAGAAATTGAAAATATCCAGTATCTATGGTACGAATTTGCAGTTGTTGAGTCAGTTCAATTGGCCACACTTGTGGCTTGCCCAGAGAGTATTTACTTGATCTACTGGAGAAACGTTTTATGATTCACTCAGCTCGCCCCACTCCCTCTCATCGCACTTATGACCGGTTCCGGTATTTTTGTTTCTTCATAGTACGTGTTTTTTCAAGGCTCCACCATACGTTATAAACGCCGTTTTTTAAACTTGGCTCACGTCGAGCCTCAATCTAACAAAGGAGTGAACAATGGCCTTAGATCCTACAAAACATGCAGATTGGGAGATTGCGCAGGACGCGGAAAAAACGATGTTGACGATCTATGAGATCGGCGAAAAACTTGGACTAACAAAGGAAGAACTTCTTCCTCAAGGTCATTACATTGCAAAAATCGATTTTCGCAAAGTACTTGATCGTTTAAAAGACAAACCGGATGGCAAATACATTGATGTTACAGCAATTACCCCAACCCCGCTAGGTGAAGGAAAATCGACGTCTTCCATGGGGCTCGTTCAAGGTCTTGGGAAAATAGGTAAAAGTGTCTGTGCTGCTATTCGTCAGCCCTCAGGCGGCCCAACCATGAATATCAAAGGCTCCGCAGCTGGTGGCGGCCTTGCTCAGTGCATTCCGCTTACCCCCTTCTCGCTTGGCTTCACGGGTGACATCAACGCCATCATGAATGCCCACAACCTCGCCATGGTTGCGTTAACTTCACGCCTTCAGCATGAAAGAAACTATGACGATGAGCAACTCGAAAGATTATCCGGCATGAAGCGTCTTGATATCGACCCTACCAATGTTGAAATGGGTTGGATTATGGATTTCTGCTGCCAGTCACTCAGAAATATCATCATCGGAATTGACGGCGTAAATGGCAAATCAGATGGTTTCATGATGAAATCAAAATTTGGCATTGCCGTGTCTTCCGAAGTTATGGCTATTCTTGCTATCGCCAGAGATCTTAAAGACATGCGTGAGAGAATGGGCAAGATCGTTGTTGCCTATACCAAAAAGGGTAAACCTGTTACCACCGAAGATCTCCAGGTTGCTGGCGCAATGACTGCATGGATGGTTGATGCTCTCAACCCATCACTTATGCAAACTCTCGAAGGTCAGCCGGTTATCGTTCATGCCGGACCTTTCGCCAATATCGCTATCGGGCAAAGCTCAATTATCGCCGATCGTGTTGGTTTAAAACTGGCAGACTACCATGTCACTGAATCAGGTTTTGGTGCCGATATCGGTTTCGAGAAATTCTGGAACCTCAAATGTCGTTATTCCGGCCTCAAACCTGATTGTGCTGTTGTCGTTGCGACCATAAGAGCTCTTAAATGTCACGGTGGTGCGCCGGTTCCAGTCCCCGGAAAAGCAATGCCGGAAGAGTATAATACTGAAAACGTTGAATGGGTTGCCAAGGGATGTGCAAATCTTATTCACCACATCAAAAATGTTCGTAAGGCCGGTATCGCTCCAGTCGTATGTATCAACGCTTTCTATACGGATACCGACGCTGAAATCGCCAAGGTTCGCGAGTTGTGTGAAGCCGAAGGTGCTCGTGTCGCCTTGTCCAGACATTGGGAAAAAGGTGGTGACGGTGCGATCGAGTTTGCCAATACTGTCGTTGAGGCTTGCGAAGACAAAACTGAGTTCAAGTTCCTCTATGAGCTCGATATGCCAATCAAAGAGAGAATCGAACTTATCGCCAAAGAAGTATATGGCGCAGACGGTGTTGATTATTCGGCAGATGCCAATAAAGCAATTGCCAGAATCCAAAAAGATCCTGAATTGTCAAAAATGGGCATGTGCATGGTGAAGACTCATTTGTCACTGTCTGACAATCCGGCCCTGAAAGGTGTTCCCACTAATTGGCGCCTCACTATCAGGGAAGTCTTAACCTATGGTGGTGCTGGTTTCATTGTACCTGTCGCTGGTACCATCAGCCTCATGCCTGGGACAAGTTCAAATCCAGCCTTCAAGCGTGTTGATGTCGATGTGGAAACCGGTAAAGTTGAAGGTGTCTTCTAATCATTTTTCTTTAAGACCCGTTTGGTCGGAAGAAGTATCGAACTTCTTCCGACCAAAAACTTGACCCACCACAGACATAAACGACATTTTAAAGGAGTATAATAATGACTGCTGAAATCATTAGTGGTACCGAGATTCGAAAAGCAATACTCGCAGAAGTAAAGCAGGAAGTAGAGGAGATGAAGGCAAAACATGGGAAAGTGCCAGGACTGGTGACCATTCTTGTTGGCAGTAGCCCTGCATCCATCAGCTATGTAACCCTCAAAGTAAAAACTGCTCTCAGTGTGGGGTTTCATGAAATTCAGGATGACCAGCCGGATGATATTTCTGAAGCAGATCTCCTGGCTTTAATTGATAAATACAACAACGATCCGTCTATTCACGGTATCCTCGTTCAGTTGCCTTTACCAAAGCATATCGATGACAAGAAAGTCCTCAACGCCATCGATCCTGATAAGGATGTTGATGCCTTCCATCCTGTTAATGTCGGTCGCCTGATGATCGGTGGTGACGCTGTTCGCTTTTTACCATGCACGCCTGCAGGAATCCAGGAAATGATTGTTCGATCCGGCACCGAAACTTCCGGAGCGGAAGTTGTTGTTGTGGGACGTTCTAATATTGTTGGAAAACCGATTGCCATGATGATGGCCCAAAAGGGTGCTGGAGCCAACTCTACCGTAACGATTGTACATACCCGCACTAAGGATCTTGCCAGCCATTGTAAACGAGCTGATATCCTTATCGTTGCCGCCGGTGTTCCAGACCTGGTTAAACCTGAATGGATCAAGCCTGGCGCAACCGTTATCGATGTCGGTGTCAACCGTGTTGGAATGAATGAAACAACAGGTAAAGCTATTTTGAAAGGCGATGTTGACTTCGAAAAAGCAAAAGAGATCGCTGGTAAAATCACCCCTGTTCCAGGCGGTGTCGGCCCTATGACCATCGCAATGCTAATGAAAAATACTCTCACCTCTGCAAAAAAGAGTCTGGGAATGTAATTCCAGTTCAGTTGTATTGTAAACAAAAAAGCGAGGGAAACGAACTATTTCGTTTCCCTCGCTTTTTTTAAACAGTGTTATGCGAGCATTTTTCTATCCCCGGCTAATTTCCTAGCTCTTTTCACTCGCCCTTCGAAGGGGAAATCATAATAATACCTCTTGTGAGGTGTTAGGAGTAAGACATTAATGATGATGGTGATGATGACCGTGATGATGATGGTGACCTTCCTCTGGATCTGTCTTTGGACCACCTGCCTCATGAAGAGCTTTTCCAAGTTGGGCGTTGACAATAGCCATAGATTTAACAGCCTCAGTAATATGCTCAGCTAGCGCAGGATTCCCTTCTTCGGCCATAAGCTTACGCCATTTTTCGAATTCCTCAACATGCCCTTTATTATGCTCAATCCAGTGTTGTAACATAACTCGTAACTTCTCAACATTATCCATTATTTCTCCAATTATTATTTTTTCTGTTGTAGATAAACTTTACCTCCGGCAAAGTCAATACTGCGAATTGCAACACCGGTTAGCTCTTTGGTTCCCTCAAATAACGAAGTTATTTTCAGACCATCATCAAGGACCTCAAGCTTTGTCACATTCTCTAACAATAACTCTTCCTCACTATTTTTTACCATCAACACATTTGTCTGACACATTCTAAAACCTCAGTCCATTAGATTGATCCATCAATCAATAACCGGCCGCGGATATAGGCCGGCACGTTCAACTATCTCCGGTACTTTTTCTTCCCATTCTATAGCCATAATATGAAACCCACTCACTCCGGTACATTCTTTTAATCTCTGAATTGCCTCAACTGCAATGGTTATTCCTTCCTCAGCCTGTTTATCTTTTGGAACACCTGATAAACGCTCGATCAACTCTTGAGGAACATCCATTCCAGGAACAGCCCGAGCCATATACTTTGCCATACCGACAGATCGCATAGGGGTAATTCCAGGCATGATAAAAACCTGCTCATGCAACCCGCGCTCGACGACTCCTTTCATCCACAATTCGAATTTTTCGAGATTATATACACATTGAGTCTGAATAAATTCAGCGCCGGCAGCGATTTTTTTGGCAAGCCTCGGCACTCTAATTTTAAAGGGATCAGCAAATGGATTGGCAGCTGCACCTACAAATAAATTTGGTGGTACTTTTATTTCATCTCCACCAAGAAACTTGCCTTCATCACGCATATACCTGACAGTCTGGAGAAGCTGCATAGAATCCAGATCGAAAACATTTTGCGCTTTTGGACTGTCCCCGAAACTTTGATGATCACCCGACAGACAAAGCATGCTGTTGATACCGAATGAAGCAGCCCCCAATATATCGCTTTGTAGAGCGATACGATTCCTGTCTCTCACTACCATCTGCAATACAGGTTCGAGCCCTTCGTTTTTCAGATGGATGCAGGCCGCCAGACTGCAAAGCCTGGTAACAGACGTCTGATTGTCAGTTATATTTATACAATCGACATGATTTTTAATAAGATGACCTTTCTTGATAATGCCAGACGGATCACTGGATCGTGGAGGTCCACATTCACTGGAAACAGCCATATGTCCATTCTTTAAAACCTTTTCGAGCTTGCTGTTGGTTTTTATTTCCACGATTAAAAGTCCTCCAGTTTAAATGATCGAGGCCCACCTGCACGGTCTTTCGACCAATCTTTTATAGGAGCCAGCTTTTCATAATCATTCAATTTCCCAAGGGCTTCCAAACGATCTACAACCAGCTGCCAGGCGCAGTCAATATCTTTGGAAATTTCACACTTTCCATCCGAAGAACCACCGCAGGGGCCATTGAAAAGACGTTTACAACAGCGACTGACTGGACAAACTCCACCCGTTACGCCGAGAACACAATCTCCACAGGCCTGACATTTTTCGGTATAAAAACCATCCTGTTTGACGTCTCCCAAAAAAGTCGTATTCAAAGCTGGATAAACAGGTGTTTTAGTATACTTTTCTACAACAAATTGAACCCCTATACCACAAGCCATGCTGAGAATGGCCTCGGATTTTTCCAGTAATTCCTTGGCGGAGTCAAAGAATGGATGCTCGCACTGTCGTTCAATGCCACCACTTTTAATCTCAATATCAATTCCTTCCTGTATTGCCCGCATACGAAGAAGAGATGTGAGTATTTCCGCCTCCTTATTGCCGCCCTGATGACATATGGCAACACATGTATTACATCCGAAGACAGTCAACTGTTTATGCCCTTTGACCATCTCCCATATTTCATCAAACGATTTCTGTTCTCCTACTATCATAGCTTCTCCACTCCTTCATCAGTAAACGATAGTTCCGCCAAAACACTGTCAGGCAACTCTTCAGCTATTGCGGATTCTTTTTTTTTCTGAAGTGCAAACCATATGGGCGATGGACCCATTTCGATAATTTTTTCTGAGAATTGAGTGCAGATCTCAGCCCACCGCGGCCCCTGTGCAGCAGAGAGATTAAAGAATTCGAGCCGCTCGGGACTTATCCCTATCATATGCAACATTTTTTTGACTTTTTTGACTCTTTTTACAGCATTGAGATTTCCTTCCAGGAAATGACATTGACCTTCCAGTCAGCCGGCAGCAAACACACCGTCGACACCTCGTTCAAAAGCACGTAGAAGATAGACCTGATCGAGTTTACCAGTGCAGGGCAGGCGCACTACTTTCACATTGGTTGGGTATCTCAATCTCATAACACCGGCAAGATCGGCTGCCGCAAAGGCACAGTAATGACAGGCAAATGCGATAATATTAGCCTTCCATTCTGCAGGAGTTTCCTGAGGTTTTTCCGGATTTATCGGTTTTTCAACTTTTTCTGCGTCAATCGCCATTATTCTTTCCTTCTTGTTGGCTTGAACTATTGAATAATTGAAAAGGTTCCCCTTTATGACATTTCCGTAACAGAATCTATCATGGCCAAGATCTGATCATCCCGGAAATAATTTATCTGATACGCTTTGGCTGGACATACTCCAGCGCAAATTCCGCATCCGGTACATTTAACTTCATTATGACTGACTCTTCCGTCTACATCAATGAACGGCGCACCAAAAGGACATTTTTTAACACAAGCGAGACAGGACATACAAATGTCCCGGTTGTGTTTGGAAATCACTCCGGAAACGGTCAAGCTATCATTTGACAACAGTGCCCCTACTCGACCTGCTGCGGCAAGAGATTGACTGATGGTTTCTTCAAGATTTTTAGGGGCATGAGCAAGCCCGGCCAGGAAGAATCCTTCACTTGGAAAATCTACAGGACGAAGCTTTACATGTGCTTCAAGTAAAAAGCCGTCGATGTTACAGGTAAGTTTAAATTTCTTGGCAAATTCGTCTCCATCAGGCTGCGGCCTCAATCCAGTGGAAAGAACCAGATAGTCGGCGTCTATAGCCATCTCCGTGCCGAGCACTTTTTCCGGTAGAGTGACTTTAACTTTATCAGCGATAACCTCGACCTGAGGTTTGGCATCGGGAGTATAAAGAAAGAACAGCACTCCAAGATCCCTTGCCCGACGATAGTAACTTTCTTTCAGACCGTATGACCGCATATCGCGATAAATAACCACAACCTGAGCATCCGGTGATTTTTCCTTGATAGCAATACTGTTTTTCAATGCATCCTGACAACATATGCGCGAGCAATAATTATTCGGTTCCTCGCGAGACCCGACACATTGAATCATGACATAGCATTTGTCATTTTCAGGTCCCTTTTCAGCAAGCAATGCTTCAAGTTCGCGTTGGGTAATGATTTTATCCGATTGATCATAACTGTATTCCACCGGTTGATATTCCTGACCCCCAGATGCTATGAGCAGCGCTCCATGACTTACAGTTTCGCTACCTGTAAGAGTCGATTGAAAATTACCGACATACCCATCTACCTTTTCAACTGTTGTGCCCATGTGCAGGGTAATGGCTGGATTATTTTCAACCTTCTGCACAACATCTGCAAGAAATACCTGCACATCATCGCCCTCGAGGTTTGCCCGGACATTTCTCAGTAAACCGCCCAAGGTGTCTGTTTTTTCAACGAGATGCACAGCGTAACCCTGTTCGGCGAGGGAAAGGGATGCAGTCATCCCGGCAATACCGCCACCCACCACCAAAGCTGTATGATCCACCCCCACGGAAGCACAATTTACCGGAACCAACCGCATGGTCTTGGCAATATTCATGTTAACTATTTCTATTGCTTTGTTGGTGGCATTTTCGTTGTCATGCATGTGACACCAGGAACACTGTTCACGAATATCAGCAAGCTCAAAAAGAAATTTATTCAACCCGACTTCCCTGATAGTATCCTGGAAAAGTGGCGAATGGGTTCGGGGGGTACAGGAGGCAACCACTACCCTGTTTAAGCCTTTTTCCTTGATCAGATCCCTTATCTTTTGTTGTCCATCCGGAGCACAGGCATAAATAATCGTTTCAGAATGAGCAACACCAGGTTCTTTGGCCGCGGATTCAGCAACTTTTTTTACATCAACCGTCCCGGCGATATTGGTTCCGCAATGGCACACAATAACGCCTATCCTCGGTTCTTCACCTTCGATATCCCTCTCATCCGGAAGAATCACTTCCTTAACTTCAGTGCCTCGCCGATCACCAAGAAGAGACATTGCTTCGGCTGCTGCACCACTCCCCTGTATAACTGTTTCCGGAATGTCCTTAGGGCCCTGATACGTGCCTGCGACATAGATTCCTTTTCTTGAAGTCTCAACCGGCCTCAGCTTGGAGGTTTGGGCAAAACCGTATTCATCTGTGTCGATACCGAAGATTTCTGAAAATTCTGCTGCGTCATCACGAGGTTCAAAACCGATGGAGAGAATAACCATATCAAATTCTTCTTTAACCAATCTTCCATCATCTCCAACCGAATGAATGTGCAAATTCCTGGTCTCAGGATCTTCAACAATCTCAGCGATCATCGCTCGTTTATAAATCACGCCCGCATCATTTTTGGCTTTCTCGATATACTTATCAAAATCTTTGCCAAAGGCTCTCAATTCCATGTAAAAGACAGTAGACTGCACTTCGTTGTCATGTTCCTTGGCAATAATTGATTGCTTGGCTGCGTACATGCAACAAACCGAGGAACACCAGGGATTCCCATTATGAGCATTACGAGAGCCGACACACTGAATCCAGGCTAAACGCTTGGGATGTCCGCCGTCAGAAGGTCTTGCTACAGTTCCGCTGCATGGACCGGAAGCAGAAAGAAGGCGTTCAAATTGAAGTGCAGTAACAATATTTTGCGATTTGCCGTATCCCAGATCCTGTCGAATTTCAGGTTGATACGTTTTAAGACCGGGAGTGAGAATGACCGAACCAACCTGAACTTCAATCAACTTATCCTTATCTGCAAAATTTATGGCATTTGCCTCGCAAACCTTTTCACACTTTCGGCAGACATTTTTTGTCAGGTAGAGACAATGAACAGGATCGATTGCCCGGGTATTGGGTACAGCCTGAGGAAAGAGTGCATATATGGCTTTTCGCTTGTCCAGTCCCTGATTGAAGACATTGAAAACCTTTGAAGGACATTTTTCTTCACACGCCCCGCAACCGGTGCAGCGTTCGGGGTCTACATATCGTGCTTTTTGCTCTATAGTAGCAGTAAAATTACCTTCATGTCCCGAGACATTGGCCACTTTGGCCATGGTATGCATTTTTATATTGGGATGTCGACTGGATTCTACCATACGAGGGGAAATCATACACATGGCGCAGTCACCGGTAGGGAAGGTTTTATCCAACCTGGACATTGTCCCTCCGATTGACGGTTCATCATTCACCATATGAACCATCAGTCCGCTGTTGGCAAGATCGAGAGCAGCCTGCATGCCTCCTATGCCTGAACCAACCACTAAAACAGACCCTATTTTTTGATTATTTTCCTGCTGAGGGGTAATACTGGTCACTTAGAGATCCTCCATGAGATTGGCCCGATTCATAAACCGCCGTTTATACTTTTGCTCCAGCAATTTACTCCGGGTCTGCAGCATACATTCGCCTAAATAAAAGCATCGGCAAAGGATTCGACCTATGGCATTATAATAAATTAATATCGTTATGATAGCTTTTTTTTCTTTTAGATGTCCTTTTAGATATATAAATGATAATTGCTATTAATAATCCTTTGTTATTTATAAGTTTAAAAAATCCATCTATTTTCAACAATATTTCCGTGGCGGACGAATCTTAATATTTGCAATGTAAAAAGTTGGAATTGCGATGTTCTTGATTTTTTATTACAACGGGATGAGTGAAATAAGATACTCTACTTTGAAAGCTGGTGATGTTATTAAATCTTTATAAGCTTCTATCCTTTCCTAAGAAACAAGAGGAGCCGTAAATGACCATTCCTTCGTCTGAACTTAGTCTTCATAACCCAAGGATTCTCATCATTGATGATGAAGCACGGATTCGTGATGCCTGCACACTCGTTCTCTCTGATAAAGGTTTTGATGTATCAGCCGCCCCGGATGGCGAAGAGGGACTACAGATGATTAAGGAAAAGCATTACGATATAGTTCTGGTAGACTTAATGATGCCGAACATTTCCGGCTTTGATGTACTCTCTGAGGTTCGAAGCAACCATCCGGATACAGTAGTGATCGTGATTACCGGTTACGCGACCCTGGAACACTCCATTGAGGCAATGAAAAAAGGGGCTTTTGATTTTATTCCCAAGCCATTCACACCCGACCAACTCCGGGCAGTAGTAGACAAATCACTCCGTTATACCAGTGCTCTTCAGGACATTGCCGATTCCAAATCCCGACTTGGCGTTATGGTCAACAGTCTTACCGATGGTGTTATGACAACCGATGCCCGAAAACTCATAGTGCAGGTTAATCCTGCCTTTCTGCACATGATAGGTTATCACGGAGAGGCAGTAGTCGGCCGCCACGTAAAAGAAGTTATTCGTGAAGAAATTTTACTGGACTCTATACACCAGGCGTTGCTTATGTCTCCTGACACCTTCACTGAGTTATCCAACGAAATCAATATTGAAGAAAAAATATACAATGCCCGGTGTGCACCTTTTCGTGGCCGAACAAACGAAAACCTCGGCACTATTACAGTACTGCACGATATTACTGCGCTGAAAAAAATGGACCAGATGAAATCGGATTTCGTTTCAATGGTTTCTCATGAGATCAGAAGCCCCATGAACTCGCTCCTCATGCAGCTGAAAAATATCAGCGATGGTCTAGCCGGAGCTGTTACGGAAAAACAGCAGGAGATCCTCCACAGGGCATCAGAGAAAATCCTTAATCTTAACAACCTGGTGACGGAACTGCTTGATCTTTCCAGGATAGAATCCGGCCTTATCTCGCACGAAAAAGAACAGGTTGACATGCGGCAGCTGCTCATTGACCAAAAAAACTTTCATAGCGCCTATGCGGAGGAGAAAGAAATAATTCTTCAGCTCGAATGTTCAGATGATTTACCTTCAATACTAGCCAATAGGCAAAACATGGAAGAAGCTCTTTCCAATCTCATTACTAATGGCATTAAATATTCCCCCGCAGGCGGATACATCACAATTTCAGCGGCAGCAGAAAATAAATATTTGAAACTTCAGGTAATTGACACAGGTTTTGGGATAAGTGAGGATGATTTGGATAAAATATTCACTCGGTTCTATAGAGTAAAAGATTCTCAGACCAGACAGATTCAAGGTACCGGACTCGGTCTGTCGATCGTTAAAAGTATTATTGAATCACACCATGGCAAGATCAGCGTTGCAAGTGAAAGAGGTAAGGGAACTACTTTTACCGTGCTTCTCCCTCTTGCAGATAGTTGACCGTGAACATCAGTCTCATTAAAATTTATGGCGTCGTAATACTACATTTCATATGCAAGGCGAAACGATGAGGATGAAGAGGTTTTTATGACGCCATCAAATTAGATTATCAAAAACCATGGTGTTCAGCGAGTTTTTCAAACATCATCGTCAGACCTGTTCCTAAAGAAAATGCCGCATCCACTCCCAGGTTATCATCAATAGTTCTATCGAAGAACACATTCAAACTCGATTCCATTTCATCCTCCGACTTCCAATAGCAAATCATTATTGGTACAAGAGGAAAGGGATAAAGAACAACGGAGATATCGGATTCAAATCGCTCTTCCACTGTTTTACCCTTGAACATGTGCACAATATCTTCAAAAAAATCTGTGTACTTGTCGGCAAGTTGCTTTAAAACGTCTTCTCCCCTCTTCTTAAATAATGCATATTTTTCCTTACCACCTTCAATCTCCCTAAAAGAAATCCAATCACCTGAAACCGGTATCCCTTTACACTTCAGTACATAATCAAGCACGGGAGATACTATCCATGGAATGATGTGGAGATCGGTCGCAAAGGATCCATCCTGGCGAATGCCAAATTTTTTCCCAAGGATAGGAACAGTCAACTCCGTGCCATTTAATCGTGCACCGATTCGATCCGCAGTAAGTGAAAAATCCAGACGAGCTACCTCCTGTATCATTGAAGAAATATACTCTTCCATACGATCTTCTGTCTCATTATGGGCAGCCTCACCTGAGAACCTTGCGACATCAGCGCTGCTCAAATTCGGACATTCCTGAATACGGCGTTTTCCTGTATAAACAGCCCCTGCAAACGCCAGGCAAGTTTTTTCACCGCACTTTTTGCAATTACTTTTATCCAGTATGCTAAATATTTCCATCGCATTTTTACCAACCGCCATTTCACAATCTCCCTGTTCATCCTCTTTTATGAAAACTCGTAAACGTTAGCCAGCACCTCATATGCGCACGATAAGACGGTCGGGTATAGGCTAACTATAGCCCAAGCGCCTGCTTGTGCCTCGCTGGAGCACTGCTGATCATTTACAAATCCGGGCTATCCGAGCAATTTGCTATTCCTAACGAACGATTAGACAAATTCAAACTCTTTTTTGATATTCTTTCCATCATAATAAAAAACAACTTTGTCTACCAACTAATTTACTGGCAAGATTTCAAAGAGCGGATTACGTTACCAATTGCAAGTGATTGGCTTTGTTAATGTTGTAATTGTAGCCTCGGTCAATCTGTTTTAACACCCTAAGTGCCTTGAAGGTTACTTTAACGTTCTAATTTTATAGTAACCTCCAGATTTCTTGTTATTAATGACAGATTTTCTGGAGTAAGGCACTAATGCGTGCTGGCATATGACAGATACGGGGCGTAACTTCCTTCAAATTTTTTAGGAGAGAACAATGAAAGCGACAATCTCGAAATTATGCATGGGCGACAGAAACTGCAACAAATTGTGTCCGGAAGTATTCGAATATGATGAAGACCAACTTCTTTCCATCGTTAAATACGACGAAATACCCAAACATCTCGAGGGGATAGTTCGACAGGCTGCTGTTGAATGTGGTGCCGACGCTATTCTTATTGAAGAATAGCGGGAGATGACTATGGGCGGTTTTCGTGAAAGTAAAACAGCTAAAAACCTGCTTCTATCCTATTCTGCCGAAGCCCAGGCGCGAACTCGCTATAATTTTTTTGCAACTCAGGCTCGTGAGGAAGGTTATATCCAGATTGCAAACATTTTTGACGAAACAGCCAATCAGGAATACGAGCACGGGCTGCGGTTTTTTAAATTTTTCAATGGCGGGGATCTTGAAATCACAGGGAAATTCCCGGCGGGTGTGATAAGAGATACTTATACAAATTTGATGAGCTCTGCAGAACTTGAGCTCTATGTGCATGATCAGATGTACAAAGTATTTGCCGAGGAAGCTAACCAGGAAGGTTTTCAACGGGCTGCAGATACTTTCCATGCAATTAATGTTGCTGAGAAAAATCATGAACTCATGTTTCGCGAGCTTGCTGAAAATCTGGTGTCAGGTAGAATTTTCAAACGGGCAGAAGCTGTTATATGGAAATGTCTCAGCTGCGGTTATGTGCATGAAGGAAACAGCCCCCCGGACAAATGTCCTGCTTGTGTTAGACCGCCGGGGTATTTTGAAATATTGAAAAAGAACTGGTAAAAATAAAGGCCATTGAATCAATGGCCTTTACTTAATTGTGATCAAATCCGGGCTAAAGAAGTGCCAGCACCTTGTCAATAGCCTTTTGCAACTCTTTGCTGTGTATTTTTCCGGCAAAATGTACCGGACTCTTTCCATAGATAGGATCCCAGCCGGAGGGGTCTGCATAGCAGTAAAATTGAGTTTCAAGGCCGATTTTACGAACTGCATCATCTGCCGGATGTCCGATAAGCCTTTTCGCCGACTCCCATGAAGCGCCACATGGCGCGCCACGAATCACTTTTACAGCTGATATTTTTCCATCTTCAATCTCAACTTCAAATTCCGGGGCACCAAAATTTTCCCCGTAGCTGCCAAGACCATCTTGTCTGGGAAGACCGCAACAAGTTGGAGGTGTGATCGCTTTTTTACCCACTATTTTTTTTCCGGAAGCAATTATGGGAATATTGTTTTTCAAACAGCGATCAGCCAGATCTGTCGAGAGGTCATTGTGGCGAAGAAAATCAAGAACCAGATCACACGAAATATTATCGGGGAGATATGCACTTGTATCATCAAGTACTGGGGGAAGCATCCCATCGATATTAATAACCTCTATATCAAAAAGATTTTTGCCGTATTTTCTCAGTCCATTAATTTTCTTTTCACCGCTTCCGTTCTGCTGGAAAACCATAAGTCTTTGTTGAGTATTCTTTGCATCATCTTTCACAATTGTTACCTCACATCGTAACCGTTCATCGGGAGTAACATAATATCCACATAATTCGAGCCCCGTAAACGTTTAGCATCTGTCATATCAAATATCCAGACGAACCCATCGAGTACAATACCGGTAGGCCGCTTCGAGTAATTTCTTTTTATTTTGAAGAACATGAGTCAATACTTTAAATGATCCACTTGTATCGCGATAAAGGATCATTCCATCCTCCAGTATACTGCTCTCCGATCCGCAGGATATCGTCAATGGATAATTAATTTCCACGATTTCCAACTCATCATCTTGAAATTGGAAATAAGCCATTTGCGCCAAAGCATGGTATTCGTGCTTGGCATGACTGCTGTCTTTTGTTGTAAACATATTGATATAACCTGCTTCCTGCAAAGCCATCTCAGGAACAAGAATTACACTTTCACAGTCGGTTATCGTTATTGTCGGAGTTTGGATAGTTATAGTTGAGTTCATGTTTTACGTTCAATACAAACCTTGCATTATCAATTCAATTCATAGAAGCCAGGAAATCGCCAAGAAATACTTTTAGATCCTATAGAACAAATAGGGAAGTTAAGCATCTTGCTGCTTAACTTCCCATGATCAAAGGTCTGTCTTCTATGGGAATTACTGCTTTTCTATCCTTACAGCACAGACCTTAGCCTCCATGATTTTACAAATAGGATCCATTGCATCACTGGTGAGTAAATTAGCAGCAGCTTCACTGTAATGAAAAGGTATAAAAACCACATTGGGCGGGACTATTTTACTGACCCTTGCTTTTAATTTAATGGAACCCCGTCTTGAACTCACAGTTAACATCTCATCATGAATAACCCCAAGAATGTCTGCATCAGCCGGATTAACTTCCACAAAAGCTTCAGGGGCAATTGTGTTGAGACCTGTCGATCTTCTGGTCATTGTTCCAGTATGATAATGGAACAATTCCCTTCCGGTTGTCAGCACATATGGATATTCCTTGTCCGGCAGCTCACTGGCGGAGACAAACGGAACCGGAGTAAAGAGGGCTTTTCCGCCTTCTCTTGGAAAACTATCTTTAAACAGATATTCCGTTCCAGGATGAGCCTGATCAGGACAGGGCCATTGCAGGCTATCCTGTTCCAGCCGCTGGTAATTAACCCCTGCAATCCCTGGCCAGAGAGAAGCGACTTCGTCAAAAACAGCTGATGGATCAGGACTTGCCGAAAAATCTCCTTTCCCTTCAATTCGCTTGTACAACTGATCAATTATATACAAATCGGATTTAGCCTCTCCAGGAGAATTAATTGACTTTCTAATCCGCTGAATCCGTCGCTCCGAACTGGTAAATGTTCCGTCTTTTTCAGCAAATGAGGCACCAGGCAAAACGACATCGGCCAACTGGGCTGTTTCAGTCATAAATATGTCCTGAACCACCAGAAAGTCGAGAGCAGAGAAAGCCTTGACCGAATGAGTAGTATTGGGATCTGAAAGAGCTGGATTCTCGCCGAAAATATACATTCCCTTGAGTGAACCATCTAACATGGCGCTGGTCATTTCAGTTGCCGGTAAACCTGGTTTATCCGATAATTTTTTACCCCAGGCCGCTTCAAATTTTTCTTTACTGGCAGGTACATCAACTTTCTGATAACCGGGATAAACATTCGGCAGGCCGCCCATATCACAGGCGCCCTGGACGTTATTCTGTCCCCGCAGCGGATTAACACCTGCCGCACGCTTTCCGACATTACCGGTTAGCATTGCCAGATTACCTACAGCACAGACATTGTTGGTGCCCATGACATGCTGGGTTATACCCATTGCATAGTAAATTCCGGCATTATTGGCCGAAGCATAAATGCGGGCAGCTTTTTTGATATCATCTGCCGGTACACCGGTAATTTCTTCGCCATATTGAGGAGTAAAAGGTGCAAGCGATTTGACGAACTCATCATAGCCTTCCGTCTTATTTGCTATAAACTCTTTGTCCTCCAAGCCTTCGGCAAGAATAACATTCATGATCGAATTCAACAAAGTGGCATCAGTTCCCGGGCGATGACGGAGCCATAATGTCGCAAACTTCACCAATGGAATTTTTCGAGGATCAGCTACAATCAATTGAGCTCCCTTGGCCACTGCCTCTTTCATCCGCAAAGCGATAATCGGATGGTTTTCAGTGGTATTGGACCCAATTACAAAAAGTGCTTCATTATCGGCTATCTCGGCAACGGAATTAGTCATTGCGCCGGAACCAAATTTTGCGGCCAGACCGGCCACAGTTGCGCTGTGTCAGTAGCGGGCGCAGTGATCAACGTTGTTTGTGCCGAATCCAGCCCTAAACATTTTTTGGAAAAGGTAATTTTCTTCGTTGGTACACCTGGCTGAACAGAGACCGGCTACTGCATCAGGACCATTTTTTCCCTTAATATCGGACAGCTTTTTAGCTACGTAATCAAGTGCTTCATCCCAGGAGGCTTTCTCAAATTGACCACCTTTTTCTCTTCTGATAAGAGGATGAGTCAAACGGTCATTACTATTAATAAACTCGAAACCAAATCTTCCTTTGACGCATAACCAGCCGCGATTATGATTCTTTGGATCGGAATCAACTCTGATGACCTGGTCACCATGAGTGCGCAAAGTCAAATTACAGCCGCAACCGCAATAGGTGCAGGTTGTATCCGTTTTAACAACACCTTCCATTCGAGGTTTACCTGACCAGATCCTGCCGGTCAGAGCACCTGTCGGACAAATTGAAACACATTGGCCGCAAAATTCACAATCAAGATCTTTTCCGAAAGGTGGAATTACCTTTGCTTCAAAACCTCTTTCGGCATAACCTATTGCACCAACCCCCTGAACTTCCTCGCATACACGTACACACAATCCACACATGACACATTTATTTTGTTCTCTGGTTATAAAAGGGTTGTGGTCAACACGATTATGTTCCCGCATTGCTCCGACAAAGCGGTTTTCCCTAATGCCATAAAGATAGGCAAGTTCCTGTAAAGTACAATCTCCGGATCTGGTACATACCATACAATCATTAGGATGATCGGAAAGCAGGAGCTCAACGGTAGTTTTCCGCAGCCGGTACAATTTTGCGCTGTTGGTTTTAACCTCCATTCCATTTGTTGCAGGTGTTGTACAGGATGTTACCGGCTTTGGCATGCCGGTGATTTCGACAATGCATAGCCTGCAGGCACCGAAAGGCTTCAACCTGTCATCATGACAAAGAGTCGGGACGTCAATACCGAGTTTTCGGGATGCCTCCAGAACAGTTGTACCATCAGCGACTTCTATCTGTTTTCCATCTATAGTCAGATTAATCATGGTTACTACTCCTTTAATACAGCACTGAATTTGCAGGCATCAAAACAGGACCCACATTGAATACATGCACTGTTATCAATTTTGTGGGGCTGTTTCTTTTCTCCAGTAATAGCATTGACCGAACAGGCCCTTACGCACATCCCGCAACCAACGCACATATCCTCACGGATAAAAAATGTCAGTAGTTTATTACAAACTTTCGCGGGACATTTTTTGTTTTTGATATGGGCTTCATATTCGTGACGGAAATATTTAATGGTGCTGATAACCGGATTCGGGGCGGACATTCCGAGACCGCAGAGACTGGAGTCCCTGACATCTTCTGCCAGCTCCTGCAAAAGCTCAATATCTCCCTCTTTCCCATCACCCTCAGTTATCCGGGTAAGGATTTCAAGCAGACGTTTAGTGCCGATTCGGCAGGGAACACATTTACCGCATGATTCAGACTGGGTGAATTCCAGAAAAAACTTGGAAATATTGACCATACAATCTGTTTCATCAAGGACAACCATACCTCCGGATCCCATCATTGAACCAACTGATGCCAGTCCTTCGTAATCAACCGGCAGATCAATATGCTGCTGCGGGATGCACCCCCCGGAAGGTCCGCCTGTCTGAACTGCTTTAAAGAGCTTGTCACCTTCTATACCGCCGCCGATGTTAAAAATGATATCCTTCAGTGGCATCCCCATGGGAATTTCAATAAGACCGGTATTCCTGATTTTTCCTGTCAGGGCAATAACCTTGGTTCCCTTACTCTTTTCGGATCCAATTGACGCATACCAGGCGGCGCCTTTATTAAGAATATGCGGCAAGTTGGCAAAGGTTTCGACATTATTGATGATAGTAGGTTTTCCCCAAAGTCCCTTGTTGGCTGGAAACGGTGGCTTTGCGCGTGGCATACCCCGTTCACCTTCGATAGAGGCAATTAGCGCAGTTTCTTCGCCACAGACGAAAGCACCGGCACCAAGTTTTACTTTAATTTTAAAATTAAAATCTGTTCCAAAAAGATTATCACCTAAATATCCTTTCTCTTTGGCAGCATTCAAAGCCATATGAAGCCTTTCCACAGCGAGGGGATATTCGGCACGAATATAGACATAACCTATACTGGCACCGATTGCATAGGCACCAATTATCATTCCTTCGATGACGGCGTGAGGATTTCCTTCAACAACCGAGCGATCCATAAAGGCTCCAGGATCACCTTCATCGGCATTACAGATTATGTAGTATTGGTCTGATTTGTTGGCAGCACAAAAACTCCATTTGAGTCCGGTCGGAAAACCACCACCACCCCGCCCTCGCAGCCCTGATTCCTTGACTGTGTCAATAACCTCGGCAGGAGTCATGGTAGTAAGCGCCTTTTCGGCAGCTTTATAACCATCGACATTCAAATATTCGTTTATCGATTCAGGATCAATTCTACCCAAATCACCAAGAACAATTTTAGTCTGATTATCATGAAAAGTATGGTAATCAGGCCCGACCAGCCACTCCTTGACCGGATTTGAACCGATCACGTGGTCCTGGATCAGTCTGCTTACCATTTCCGGTTGAATATACTGATAGGTGGAAACCTCTCCATCTACAGCTATATCGACAAGAACATCCCGGGCACAAAAACCGCGACAACCTACTTTGTGAAGTCTGCACTTCTCTTTGACTGTAGCATTTTCAATGCCGGCAGCCTCGAATTGTTTTACAAACTCCTCCATAACCAGATCACCGCCGGCAGCGATTCCACCGGTTCCCATGCACACATTGACAATTATTTCGCCGTTCATGGTTTATCCCTTGTATTCTTTGAGACTCTTGACCATTTTACTTGGAGTTACCTTACCAAGCACCTTTTCATTAACCAGAACAACCGGGGCGATACTGCAGGCACCCACACAGTTGACACGCTCAAGGGTAAATTGCATATCCTTGGTTGTATCCTGATCATCTTTCAATTTAAGATCTTCTCGAACTTTGGAGATAATGCGAGGGGCACCTTTAACATGACAAACTGTTCCACAACAGACAGTGACTATATTTTTACCGCGTGGATTTTGATGGAACTGGGAATAAAAGGTAACTACTCCATAATACTTGGAAGGTGGAATGTTGGTACGTTCGGCAAACCAGTTAACAGCATCTTCCTGTATGTAGCCTATTTTACTTTGTATTTCTTGCAATATTGTAATAATATTGTCTTCATTGGCGATACATTTATCATATATCGCCTCCAACGTTTCCGTCATTTGCTTATCCATACACATACCCCGTAATTGATGATTATCCACTCCAGGCTATAGTATCGCTATTATTGCTATTGGAGTGTGGAGAAACTTCGTTTCCCTTCCTTCAATTATCACTTCTATCTGTGCTTCTTCTTAACTGTTTTGCCCGATCCGTACCGTTGCAGGTTCGCCGTGATAAAAGCAGATTTTTAGAACCTTACAGATAACTTTCTTGTATTTGTAAGAAAATTATCTGAGTGATACTTATGTTGCCTTTTACCAGGTCGGTCTTCTATTATCACAAACGCCTTACTATAACTCAAAACGGGGAATGTTTCCAACAAGTTTAGAATTTATTGTTCACAAAATTATTTAATTGTAATTCCGTTAAAAACTGCAGTTTGACAAGAGCCGGACTATTCAGTATTTAACGCCAGTTGAAATACTTTTAATTACATCTTCAATTTGTTAATAAAAGAGATACACTTTTAATCAAATAATTGGAAAGCTGTATGAGTAAGATATTTGCATCGGATAATTTAAAAATAACTCTCAATAAAAGGGGGAGTGCAATCTATGCCAAAATGAGTTTTCCCATACATTGTGGCATGTATAATGAAATTGAAACAAAGGATTTTGTTTTTCAATTCAATCTCAATGACGAAATCTTTAGAGCAAAAGGCAAAGGCAGAGACTGGGCTCACCCTCATGAATGGCTGAAACGAACTCAGGGAAATGACTGGGTATATTATTCAACTGGTGGATATACTGGAGTTTTTGAAGCAACTGGTGAATACTACCTTCCTAATTTTCAGTATCCAACCAATAGTGTTCTGGGTGGTCATCCCTTTACCCAGGAGGAAATAAATTATATTTCCGAGTCATGGCACAAGATGCTTAAAAAGCTTCAAAACCAACTCACTGAAGACGATGGGTTACCCACAGATTTTAGAGACTTTCTTGCTCGAGTTATTGAAAACACTCCAGATACTTTAGGAAAGAAGGCACAACAGCTACTTGAGACTACAGAGGGACGGATTTCTGTACTTCCCCCCGATGGACGGCATGTCGATTATAATTTCATTCCTCTTACAATATCAAAAGGTTGTTTGTACAAATGTAGATTCTGCAAGGTGAAAAACAGAACTGTATTTATCGAAAAAAAACGTGAAGAGATTGTTGACCAAATCCATCGGCTAAAACAGCTTTACTCCAAAGATCTCATTAATTACAACAGCCTCTTTTTAGGAGAACATGATGCTTTGCAGACCAGGCCGGAGCTTATTCTGTTCAGCATCGAACAAGCCTACAAAGAATTTGAATTTAATGATTCATACATAGAAGGAAACAACGCGTTCCTCTTTGGCTCAGTTACATCATTTCTTAATGCGCCTGATCATCTTTTTCAGCAGCTGGATGAGTTCCCGGGGAATACTTATATTAACATAGGTCTTGAATCTGCTGATCAGGAAACTCTCGACAAAATCGGCAAGCCAATTACTGAAGCGCTGGTACAGGAAGCGTTTAATCGCAGTCAGGACATCAACGACCGCTATCCTTCCATTGAAATAACATCTAATTTTCTTATGGATGAAGACCTACCGGACAACCACTACAAAAAAATCCTCGACCTGATCAGAGAACAATTACCCCATGTTAAGCCAAAAGGATCTATCTATTTTTCTCCACTAAGCTTTGATCAACCATCTCGCCG
>JBARUR010000024.1:0-8538 GCA_049645845.1 Desulforhopalus sp.
CTGGCCAGCTGAATGAAAAATGGTTTTATGTTTAAAGGATATTCAATAAGAATATTTCCGTCCTCAAGAACTTCCCATGTTGCCGAAGGCGATTTCACCGGTACACTGGCAAGAGCCTCTGTCCTGGTCGGCCCTTTAGGGACTTCCTGTATTGTTTTCTTTCTAAAGAATCGCATATTGCCCGCAAATTTCATGAAGTGTCGCCGGAAGGATGGGGCGGTTTGAAGAAAGCACAACTGCAAGCAGTCTATTGTTTGCAGAGTCATGCCATATTTTTGTCCGGATAAAAGGTTTCTCTCGGCGAAGTCGAAATAATACCTGTTGAGATATGGTCGGGGTTCTGGAACCTTCAAATGAATCGCCGCCTTCATCGGGTATTAATTCCAGATCGGCAGTGTCGGCAAGAGTTATGAGAATCTTTTCCAGGGACTGATCATCAAGACGCCTGTCTGCAGGTCCAAGCTTGCAGATTTGCAGAAAAAGATCAGATTTGAAAAAAGACAATCGGGTCAGTCCGGCTCCGAAAGTATAATCTTTTAGAATGTACGAATCAGCAAGAGTGAGGGAAAAATCCTGAATACGCCAGGACATCATCGTCTCTGTATGATTCCCACAGGAAAGCTCTGACAGGCAGTCATTCACTTCTTTAAGAAGTTTCGGGTCAGCGGAAAAAATTTGAAAAAGAACCAGAGTATGATGATCGGTGCATACTAAAATCCCTCCTTCAAGCATTCCACTTTCATTACGATAGCAGGTTACCCGTCCGAAAATATTTTTTATTTGTTGGAATTGCGGAGGAACCTTTTTATCTGAGATAATGGTCCCCATCTGTTCTGCAAAATGTACCGATCGTTTTTGAAGATAATCGGGGTCCTGCTGAGAAGGTTTTTCCCAGCGAATTTGCAGTTGTGGTTGAAAATCTTTTTCAAAAACAAGATGGCGCAGTCCGGAAACCCGGGCTTCCCATTCCATAGGAATGCAAAGCTGAATTCCATTCCAGGCAATGAGTCTTGTTGCTCTGTCTGTCTTTCCCTGCATCGCCTTAATAATATTTAACCCACAGTTCTCATGAACATTGTGTCAATTATCAGAGTATATTTGTTTTTCAAGAAGTTCGACAATGATTCAGTTTTTCTCTCAATCAACACAGTGTTCATGAGAATGAGAAATACGGGCTAGGTTTTACTGGGGAATAAGATGCGACCAGTCGAATTTTCTCAGTTCTTCTTTTCGTTTTTCTTCGGCCTTTTCATTGCTGACCTTGCACATATCTATAAAACAGAGTCGCTCCTCCTGAATTTTATCAGGGTAGGAGAGTTTCACCACATTGCCGATGGTTTCATCTGAGTCTTTTGTATTATGCTGCAGCGACATACTTACCTGATTCTGGTCTTTATCGATAAATTGCCATTTCCAGATATGTATCAATCCAAAAGAGTCTCCTTTCCATATATCGGGTTCTCCAAATTTTTGGCGAAACTCCTTTAAGAGTTTTTGAAAAAATTCTTTACTCTTATCCTCGTATTTCATATCCATCTTCAGGATCAGATCAATGTACCTGCATGTACCGTAGGAGATGATGCCTTTTCGGAAACCGTGCCAGTCTGTCACCACAACATCCTGGAGGAAATTGTTCCGGATTATATCCGGGTAGTCAGCAATACTGGTACCAAGAGCTATTCCGGCAACTTCATGTGGAACTTCACTGGTTGCAGCCTGGAGGGAAAAAGGAAAAAAGAGACAAAAAGTAATCATTATTTGGACTGCATATTTCGTTATTACCATTGGTCTTCCTGTTGTACTTCTGTTTATTTTTTTTCATATATACTCATTAAGAATATCGGTTCGCGGAAAGAATTGTCAAGTTGGCATTATCCCTACATATTTAATAGGCCATATGGCTGAGGGACTTCATAATAAGGGCAAAACCCATGGCGAACATGCCGCTCAGTCCCATGCCGCAGGAAAAACCGGCAAGAAGTACCGGAGCATACTGACGCCATTTGGGCCCATATTTTTTCAGGAAAAAATACCTACCGAGTAATGCCCCTGCCACTTCGAGGATCATGCCGTGGGGAGTGGATTGTCCAAGTCCTCGCACAACACCATAAATAAGCATGACAGGCAAGCCAAAAAGGCTGAGTACCATGTACATGACGAGACCAAAGCCGATACCGGTTGAGACAGTCACACCACTTAAAGCCTGATAGAACATCGAATTGCCTTCAAGGGTTGAAGTCTGCATAAGTAGAGTGTTTAAGGCTTGCAGGTGCCATAGCTCCTGGGCGTAAGGATAGCTGGATGAAGGAATCGGGGCCAGCCGCCAGATGAACTGGGAAAACATAAGGCTGGCTATCATAACAATTGGGAAAACCAAAAGTTCCGCCTTGATGATTCCACGAAGGGAAGTACCGGTGAGTTCTATCTGCCGGAATTGGACGGTTGCCTCACCATAATTATGGATAGGGATGGGCGCATACCATATTTCAATGCCCTGATATCCGAAAAATCGGGCACCGGCGATAAAACTGGCTTCCCGGACCAACGGGAGGCTTACAAACTGTCCTGCAATACCTTCCATGCGGGCGGTAATATACGAAATAATCGGGGTATATATAAAACCGTAGGCAAGAAAGAAGATCCATGGGAAAGAAGGGACCAGCCAAACACACAGGCCAACGTAAGCGAGCGTTGAAAAGAAATAAATCCCAATAGCTATCCAGAAATTAAAATCACCGCGGCCCGCAGGTGGATGAAACAGATCGTGAAGAGTTCCTCTGCTGCCATCCTTGCCTTGAAATGAGCGGACAACCGACCATACACCAATTATGCCTATTGCCAGGCCCAGGCCGATGCCAAAGCTCATGTAAAAATCAAAATTATTGGCAAAAACCGTATCTACGGTTGCCATGCCCGGATGCCATCTGGTCAGGATACCGTTGGAATAGAGAATGGGATTGAGTATGATTGTAATAATGAGGCCGACAAGACCACCCATCACCGCCCAGAAAGGCAGAACCATGCCGATGAAAATAAGACCAAGGTCAAGCTGCAGCCCTGTGGCGACGGCGGGTAGAATGTCTTCAGTGTAACTGGTTAGTTCAATCCAGGGGATCGGGATAAGTCTGATCTGTTCAGTAAAAATCAGTCCGGAGATTATCGGCAATACAACATACAGAAAACCGAAGGCAAGGCCGATGACGCCGCCGATGGAAAAAACCCGCCACTTCCAGCTCTCCTTCTTTTCCTCTGCGGATTCCGCCAGTGCCATTGTACCCAGAGCAGCAACGGGAGCCATGGGAAACGGAAGTTTTTCAACATCCGATGTGATCCTGTAAAGTGCGTAGCCAAGACCGAAATGATCGATTCTTTGAATGATCTGGGAACCGACCAGCAGCAGAATAGGGACCAGCCAGTCCCGGTGAAAGAAACTTCGTTCTACCATGGAGAGGGATTCTGCCCCGGGTGCAACCCAGGTTGGAATAAATTCAGCTACTCCAAGCATTCGTGCTGCGTCGGATTGGACCAGATATTGATTCCAGAGTAAGCCGGAAAAAGGAGACGCCAGCGCTGCACCTGCCATATAGTAAAGGAGAAAAATTTCCTGCTGTTTCAGGTCGGAATGAGCACGCTTGGCGATTTCGGCAAAAAGGATAATGGTCACCCACCGGGCGGCAGGTCCGATACCCTGGCCGATGACCAATTGAAGATACATCGATCCGGGCATCATTAGAAAACCAATAAAGATCGCACCGATGATGGTTTTCCAGTCAAATCCTTCTTCAAAGTGAGTGGGAGTCGGAAGAAGATCGCGATATTCTTTTAGTTCTTTATCGTCATACATATTTCATATCCCATCTCTCGTAATGGTGTAAAGGCTTGAAAAACTAATATATTCCGAAAATCAATACAATGTTCATGAGAAATGCGGGTTAATCCGGTAAAACCATATAACTCACATTGGTAAACAAACCTATCAATGCCCAGCCGCCCCCCATAAGAAAATCCCCGATTATCAGCCCGATAAAGAAATATTGCAGTCTCTTGAAAAGTACTATTCCGCCATAGCGCATACACAAGGCGTTACAGGCCCAACCGATAAAAAAACTAACCCAGAGAATGCGCATGGCGGAGCTGTATGCAGTAAGGTAGCCGATCGGATGGATGGGCCACCAGTAGAGCCTATGATAACAGGTAACAAGTGCCAGCATCAGCAGGGCACCAGCCAGAGCAAAGAAATAGATCCAGCCGCCGGTAGTGGTATTCATGGCGATAAGCCGATAAATGTTCTCATAAACAGCAGTAGTGGATTGGCTGGTCCATTCCAGTTCCAGTACCCGAATGCCGTATCTGTAGCAGAGAGCCATCATGGCCAGTATCGAAGCAGTCATGGACGCGACAATGGTGATAGCCAAACCGGAAAAGAGCATGAGGGCGGGTCTTTTATTATGCTGAAGGTGGCGGCCATGAAGAAGGGAAGGCATCAGCGATTCCCGTAGGTCGACAAAGAGTACCTTCTGGCTCATTCCCGCAAGCAGGCCGCTTGTTCCGGCAAAGAGCTTGGTACCGAAAAGGGCGATCATGCCGTCGGTGGGGGCTGCTGTAAGGGTAAAATAGGCAAGTCCACCCTGGCAGATGATGCGGGTTGCAACCAACATGATCATAAAAAAAGCGCCTACGATCAGAACAGCAGTAAGCGGAGCCATGCCGAGTCTGATATACCACCAGATAATCAAGGCAAAACCTATAACAGCACCCCAGAACGAAACCCGTACATCGAACCATTCGGTCCGTCCCGGCGTTGGCTTTTCGAGAAACAACGATTGCTTGCAGACATCAAGCAGGTGGAGACGGGCCAGCCAGACAAGGAAGAGAAAAAAGACGCCATAGGCTCCGATCATCTGCATTTCTTCCGGCCGGGCCAATGTTGGGCCGAAGGTCACGCCAAGTTCTGAAACCGGGATTGAATATCCGAGCAGGTTGAGGACGCCATAAAGGAGGCCGCCGCATAAGAAGAAGAACCAGAATGAAAATGAAATCTGTCGTGAAGCCAGAAAGGCAAAGCCGATAAATGCAGGATATATATATATTTTAAGTTTTTGAAAACCGACCAGTAATCCGCTTTCAGAAAAATAGGATCCGGCGAGAAAAAGGGTGGGGATTGAAGGAATGGTCGGATAGTAAACGTTTAACCCATTGATGAGGTGGAGGAAAACAGGGATTGAGAGACCGGTTAGAAGAAAACGATTGAAAAAGAAACTTCCGGTTTTCCCCTCACTCACTGCTTTGCTGATCATCTCAGGAACTTTGAGCAGAGGAAAATTCATCCGCTCATTATGGATCCATTGTCTGGAGATAATATTGATAAGAAAAAGCATGACCAGATAAGAGAGCAGGATAAGTATGCTCCAGAGTAACAGCGGCGAAACCCAGGCTTCCCATGGAATAGAGGTGACGACTTCAAGCCAGTCCATATCCCGACCACCCGGCAGTCCGTTGTACAACAGTTTAATGGCTTCAGGACTGGTTGGGGTGAGTGAGGGTGGAATGAGCGGGTGGAGCACCTCTTCCCAGCGGTTGCCGATTGTCGCAAAATGGACAGGAGCCGTCAGATTGATAAGGAAAGTACGGGCAAAGCCTGTGTAGGCAATCCCGGAACCGATGACCATCTCGATCCATATCACCAGCAGTTCAGGGCCGGTCAGCAGCAGGGAAGAACGGAAAATCCTCGAAACCAGGCTGATGAGGATAGCTAGAAGCAGAAAAATAACAAAGGGCGCAAGGGGGAAATGCCCTCCTCCGAGAGGTGTGGCTCTAAGATAAATATTATTATATGGCGTGAGAAGGCATATACCCAAGGCCAATAGAAGGCCAATCAGTGGAGCCCTTAAACGAATTGACCGATATTCCGGCGTTGTTGAACTTTCCATTATAATGAATCCTGGCTTAATTCCCGTTAACCGCGGTGAGGTAACCTTTTAACAAAAACAATCCATTTTCAAATAACCCATTGATTAACGGCATCGTAAATCGATACCCTCAGGTTTTACTAACACATCAATAACTTGTACGCTGTAGTATTGTAGGGGCGGATTCCAAACCCGCCCGTGTTCAATATTAATTCAAGATGACAAAATTAACCGATACACCATTGAGCAACTTTTTATCAGGTTAAGCTGTGCATATTTTAAGATTCGGGTTAAAGGGCGGGTTGAGAACCCGCCCCTACATCTAACCTCATTAGTATTCGTATCAGTAACTTCCGGTGATTCTCAGATTCTATTTCATCTGCCGGGTTTAAACGACAGCCGGAGCTTGGCCGCTTTCAGCAACAACTTGCCGAAAAGATTCTTTCAAGTTTTCATGGGCTTCATGGTCGTAGGAGCGCCAGACCAGCAGCTGTTTTCTCACTTCATGCAGAAAAGAGGTGTTGATACGCTGCCAGGCGCTTGACTCTCCCGAGCGTCTTTTCATGGTGAGTTTGATCTCCAGAAACTCCTGGCCTTCCAGCGCCGGACAAAACTGAATGTCGACAGTCTGCATGATGCCGAAGTCAAAAGGGGCAAGCCAGATATTTGAACGGAGATGCAGGCATCTCAAGTCAGCCGGTGCATCGGATTCAGCGACCATTTTATGTATTTCATCTACAGTTGAACAACTGAACACTACATTTACCGGGCCTGTTGAAAAAATTCCATGAGAGACATCCCGGTGACTGACCAGGTAATTGTAAATAAAGCCTCCGATACTTTCATGTTCCCGGTATTTCATCAGAAACGGCAGGGTGACCTGGATCTGGTTATCAACTGGAGCGGGCAGCTTAAACGTCCGGTTGACATCGGGAATAGCAATACGGGCGGCAACTTTGGCTGGATAAAGTACCGAAACAAGGACAACGACCATGACCAGGATCATGGCGGCAACCCCGGCCATGGATGAATAGTTGACGGTAATTCCAGCCCATAAGGGAGTTGCCGCCAGAAGGGCAGCAGAGACCTGGGCCACCAGATAACCGATTACCACGGAAATAACCGCCAGTGCCATCGCTTCTGCAACAAAGAGAAATCCTACATGGGACGGTGCCAGCCCAACGGAGGTGTACACCGCAATTTCCCCTTTTCGTTCATAGACGGAACTGATCATGGTGTTTAAGACAATGAGGACAGATATCAGCAGCGGAATGATGATATTGGGAACACCACTGTAATTCATGGTATCGCTGATGTTGTAAAGCCAGACGCCGTCTTCTTCGCCGGTGAAGATCGCCAGGCTGAACCTGTCGGTTAAGTTGGCGGCGATGGTACTTATGTCACTGGTATCCGCTGGCGTGACAGCGAGATTTTTCAACTTTCCTCCAGCTGCCAGAAGTGTTTTAGCAGGAATGATCGCTGTCTGACCGGCTGAAACATGCTGGTACCTGCTCTGGAAAACACGCAGGTCGTCGCCTGATTCAAGTGCCTCCATTTCTTCTTCACTCATTTCAGTTCCCGCCTCTTCGGGGAAGATGACAGGAGTGAGCGGTTCTCCATCAAGATCAAGCGTTTTGTCGAAAGTTTCCGCCTTGAATGTGCCGATAACAGTAAACGGAGAGCCCCATAACATAATTGTCCGGTCACCATCCATGACAACTCCCAGCCGCCTGGCCATCTGTTCTTCCAGGATGATAGCCGTCTGATCATCGTCGTTAAACCATCTGCCGCTTGTAAGGATGGTGTCGAGCCTTGTCACATAAGCTTCGTTGGGGCTGAGACCAATAAGCCCCTGGATTTCAATTTCGTTGTCGCCTTTTCTCAGTGGTACACTGACCGGACGGGCAGGATCCTTGCCTTCAAGCCAGACCCTCGGGGCAGGTTTGCTGACAGCCGACATGCTGCTGACCAGGATATCCGTTGCCTGGGGCGGCAGACTCATTCTGTTGACGCGTTTAAGCAGAAGTCCCTGATAAGGGGCCTCAGTTTGAAATGGCAGCCGGACCTCTTTCCGGCTGGACTTGATGGTCGTAAAACTCATTATGGTGAAGGTGAGAATAATGAGCGTCGTGCAGGTTAAAATAGTCCGTATCCGGCGCCTTCTGAGGTTAGATACTCCAAGGAAAAAAGCAGCCACAAAGGCTTTCCAGCGGCTTATTTCTTCCGGGCGTTTATGGGTCGCCCGCTGTTGGAGGCGGATCATTTCGTCCTCGAAGCGGAAAAATATGATGAGGGTCACCATAAATGAGAGACCGATTATAAAAAAGGCCAAAATCACCACCATGGGGCTGTAGGCAAGCTCGAAGGCGGGATGAACGTTATAGATAACGGCTATAAGCAGAACAAGAATAACGGTAAAACCAATAATCCTTTTATAAATGGTGGCGGAGTTGAAGAGAAAACGCTCCATAACGAAAGCAAAGGGCACAAAAAGAGCGATGTAGAACAGCACTCCAAAAAGGACATCCTTTTGCGTTTTCTCAATCTGGACATATACCCTGGCTGCAAGTGCCAAGGCTTCGGCGGCTGCCTCACGGGCAACCGAATAGGTATACGTTTCGAAATTATC
>JBARUR010000025.1:0-14198 GCA_049645845.1 Desulforhopalus sp.
GTGCAACCGGACCGAATATTACCACCAGTGGCGGTGATTATTCTTTTGAACAGGCGTTATTTGCCGCAGAACTCATGCTCGATGATTCAGCAGGACCGGCCCTCATCCTTGGCGCAGATGAAGGCCATGATTTCTTCTCTCCTCTGCTTGATGCATCAATTAATCCCGGAACCGTCCTTGCCGACGGTGGGGGGGCGCTTTGCGTCGACAGGGACACAAAAAATGCTCAATGCAGTATTTCCATTCCGTTCTATCAAAGCAGCAAGACGGAAAACGTTATTTCGGCACTGGCAGACACACTCGCCACAACTGATCAGCCAGACTGCTATGCACTTATTCTGGTTGGCATTCCTGCCGCTATGGCCAAGGACGGAGAAAAACAACTGCAAGAATTCATGGCGTTGTCAAAACTATCCGTTCCCGTTATCGAGTACCGTAAATTAATCGGTGAATTTGCCTCCGCCTCTGCTGTGGCAACAGCGCTTGCCGCTTCTTTCCTTGATTCGGGAATTATTCCGGGTGCTCTATCTGGAAGTAGTGATATTGCTATCACTTCGGAAACAAACAAAATTCTGGTGTTGGGCTTTGGCCAATACGTTACGGCTATTGAACTCATCAAAATATGAAAATACTGTTAGTTTCGCCCAATACCCTTTCCATTCCTTACCCGGTATATCCTTTAGGACTTGATTATGTCGCCGGCTCGATTTCATCTGAGCACGAGGTGAAAATTGCCGATCTCCATGTAGTTTGCCAAGAGGAGCTTGAAAAGATACTTCATGATTTTTCTCCGCAAATCATAGGGTTATCCTGCCGCAACATAGATAACACTGAAGCAGGAGAATCCCGGTATTTTGTCGACCAATATGCGGCTCTCGTCTCCCGAATTCGAAAATTCTCAGACGCTGTGATCGTCTGCGGCGGCAGCGGTTTCACCATCATGCCTGAGCAGATCCTCTCGGCCCTTGGCGCTGATTACGGGATTATCGGGGAAGGCGAGCGGTTCGGTCTCTTGGTCGAGGCCATCAAAAACGGCACGGATCCAGCCCACATCCCCGGAGTTGTTTCTGCTTCCTCGCCTCTTGAAAAATGGAATCCCGCTCCCTGGGACGGCCCTATAATGCGTGATTTTAGCGGCCATATAGCACATAATCACTTTTATCTAAACAAAGGAGGTATGCTCAATCTGCAGACCAAAAGGGGTTGCTGTTTTAATTGCATCTATTGCCCTTATCCTCATATCGAAGGACGAAAACATCGTTTGGTTGAGCCGGATGAAGTAGCCAGGATGGCCTTAGAGCTGCAGGCTGCCGGGGCCAAATATTTCTTTATTACCGACTCGGCTTTTAATTCAGACATCAATCACAGCCTGGCGGTAGCCAAAGCTTTCAAAGCCGCCGGCGTTTCCATCCCCTGGGGCGGTTTCTTTGCGCCGGTCAAACTGCCTCCCGATTATTTTTCTATCATGGCCGGGGCTGGTCTCGCCCACGTAGAGTTCGGCACAGAAGCACTGTCCGATCCGGTGCTGAAAACCTACCGAAAGCCCTTTGATGTTCGTGATGTTTTTGCTGCCCACCAACAGGCGCTCAATGCCGGACTGCATGTGGCCCATTATTTCCTTTTGGGCGGCCCCGGGGAATCGGCTGCTACCATCACAGAAACCCTGGATAACATCGATAAGCTCAAAAAAACGGTACTCTTTTTTTTCATCGGAATCAGGATCTATCCCCGAACCTCGCTTTATGATATCGCCCTCAGTGAGGGGAAAATAACGACTGCAACGAATTTATTGGAACCAGTCTTCTATGAAAGCGATAATATTGACCGCCAGTCGATAGAAACCCTTGTTACAGCACGAGTGGGCAACAGGATTAACTGTATAGTCGGTTCGGGTGGTCTTGCGGGAGCGAACACAGTCAGCAAGATGCATGACCGCGGATACAGTGGTCCGCTGTGGGAGTATCTTATTCGTTAAAGACTTTGTTTATTGTTTCTCTATTATTAAAAAGGCTGAATACCCTGTCTCAAAACACTTCCAACAGGATATCCAGCCAATCGACGCCAACACAAAAGATAAATTCTTACCAACCCGCATTTCTCATGAACATTGTGTTGATTCTCAGAATCAATATCGTTTTTTCAAGAGCTTTGACATTGTTTCACTTTTTCTCTTACTCAACACAATGTCCACCGAAGGTCAGTCCATGCGGCGCCATCTTCCGCAGTATTTTGCCAGTGAACATAGCCTACTGTGGTTCACTACCAAAAACTTTGAAGCTGACACCGCCTGAACTGATGAGAAATCCGGGCTCAAAGATCAAATCTTGAATTTTTCTATAAGATTCTTCAAGCTTTGTGAAAGCAGCCGCAGTTCTTCAGCATTTTGACGCACATCTCCGGTACCGGTCGATATATCACTGACCGCCTTGTTCACTTCCGAAATATCCGTAGAAATCTGCTGGGAGACCAAAGAACTCTGCGCCACATTTTCCGAAACCTCACTAATTCCAGAACCCGCCTGAACAATATTGGATGTCAGCTCTGTCATTGTAGCACTCTGCTCATCGAGCGAGAGGGCAATACTTGAAACGATAGTATCTATTTCTACAATAATATCAGAGATTTTCTTAATTCCCGTTACCGTAACACTGGTGGAATTTTGAATACCGTCAATGCGTTTTTTAATCTCCCCCGTCGCCTCGGCTGTCTGTTTAGCAAGATCCTTTATTTCATTGGCTACAACAGCAAATCCTTTTCCGGCTTCACCGGCTCTGGCTGCCTCAATTGTGGCATTTAGGGCAAGAAGGTTCGTCTGTGCTGAGATATCTGCTATAGTTTCAGTAACCTTTCCTATATCCAAAGCGGCACTTCCGAGTTCATCTACTTTTTCTGAAATATCTGCTGCCTGGATAACGGCATCACCGGTAATCTCCTTGGCATTCATGGTCGAACGCTGAATATCTCCGACGCTGGAGCTTATTTCTTCAGTCGCTGTCGTCATTACATTGACATTTGCTGCCGCCTCTTCGGTTGCAGCAGCGACCGAGGCCATATTTGAACTCATCTCCTCTGTGGCAGCCGCAACAGCATTTGCTCTTTGTGCTGAATCGGTAGACCCGGCATCAATCTTCTCAGATATTCCCGCAAGGGAAATAGAAGAATTGTTGAGGTTGGTACAATTACTGTTTACATCCCTTATGAGGTTTCTCACATTGGCAATAAAGGAATGCATATAGGCACTCAGTTCGGAAAACTCATCCCGTACAACATTTCTGAACACTCCTTTACACTCACTGCAGGAAGTATATTCGCCGGTTAAAATTTTGGGACACTGTACATTTGCTGCTGCCGATCCTGCTTCTTCCCAACAATATCCCTCCTTCCCAAACATCGAACACTCTTTTTGGTTACACTGCATTACTTCTGAACAGTTTGTCGGCAAGATCGAGCTTACATCGACCTCCCCGGATAAGTCACCCCGGCTAGCCGACTCAAGCAGCCCCGTAAAGCTTTTAATGGGCCGATCAACAAGCCTGGTAAAGAGGAAATAGACGAAAAATTGAATGACAACAAGAGCAAGTAAGCCAAAAACAAGCGAGGTCAATGCAGTTTTTTTGGCGGCGGCAAGAATAGAACCAATATCTCTGGGTATAGCCAGGACGCCAACACCGTTGCCGGAATAATCTCGAATAGCCAGATAGGCCGTCATAAGCTCCCGACCATTTTTTGATACTTGTTGAACCCTTACATCATCAGCCTGCATAACTTCGGCAAGAAACGAATATTTATTTTCAGGGATGGTCATGTCATGGGTTTTCGCCTGGTACTTAAATCCATTACCATCCGGCACAATTACAGAAAGGTCATCGTGGATATTCGTTTTAATCTGCTCCAGCAATTTTTCATTAATAGGCGCGCCGAATTCAACCGAACCAGCAGGTTTTTTATTCAGGTACAAAACAGGAACTACCGCACGAATGGATAAACCGGATACTCCGGCTTCAATTCCAGCGGCATCCTGTTGATTCTGGTTTACCTGGACAACCGTTTCCCTGAAACTTGACAGGTCATCCCCAAATTTTTCCGGCTTTTGTAAGCGTAGAAAAGATATAGCAGGGGGCAAATGAAAGTGGAACACGTTGAGGTCGATTATTTTTTTTAACCCCTCATACAATGGTGCAGATACATTGAGAAGGTCATCCCTGCTCTGAAACATCACATTATCCTGAATCGAGGGCATTCCGGCAACAGTATGGGCAAGAAGCCTCAGCTGTTCAACTTTTTCACTGGTTATGGTTTCCCGAACCTGTAAAACTGCGACCGTCAATTCTTCTTCCAGGGTCTTGGTTGTGTTGCTGATGGCGGATAGGTAGGACATAATGCTCGGAACAGCAACCATCAGTGTAATGAGTATACCCAGGGTAGCGAGCAGTTTTGTTTTTACTTTGGAGGGAATAAATTTTTGAAAAATCGGTACCATTACACTATCTCCTGTTGGACGAAATTATGATCTACCTTCTTGATTAGTCAGAATAACGTCTAATCCTATCACAGTTTTTTGTAGTACCAAAATTTTTTCAATTAATATTATTGACCAACAAATATTAAGGTCAAAAGCTGATGTGCAAATTGTTCATGTTCACCAACCCCCACGCAACTGCATGCTAAGAATACTATGCATATTAACAAGACAAGAACTTGACATTTATCTGCTAGAATTATATTTAAAACATAAGGAATCAGATAATATTTCCTTTTTCTGAAGAAATGTTCTCCGTGAATGCTCCTCAAACATTATCATCCTGTGCCTATGAAAACGAAACAGGTGATTATCAGCAAATTTTCTCCTCCGGTCATTAAAAATCCAGTTCGTCGCGAACGACTGTTCACTCTCTTTGACAACAAATCTCCAGCAAGATCCCTGTGGATTTCCGGCCCAGCCGGTTCAGGAAAAACCACTTTTGTTGCCAGTTATCTCAAAGAAAAAAACTTGCCTTATCTCTGGTATCAAATTGATGCAATCGATGAAACCCCCGCTGACTTTTTCCACTATCTCGATTTAGCAGCAGCACCGCTTTTGGAGCCAGCTGTTTCACCAATGCCATTACTTAAAGGCGAGCTTGCAAAGTATCCTGCTCATCTGGATAACTTTGCTCTGCATTATTTTGAAACATTTTACAGGCAGGTTCGACCCGGTTCCTGGTTGATCTTTGACAATTTTCAGGATGCCCCGAAAAAATCATCCCTGCTGCAGGTTCTTGCTTCTGCAATCAACCAGCTTCCAGAGGATATCGTTATAGCTATACTGAGCCGCAATGACTTTCCGCCGGTTTTTTCTCGCTTCATAGCCAATAGAACCATGAAAACAATTGGCAGAAATCAAATAAAATTTTCCTCAGAGGAATTTGATGCTTTTTTAGCAAAAACGGGAAGAATAATTAATGAAACCCATTCAAGACAACTTTACCAGGCAACCAACGGATGGATCGCCGGAGCCATTCTCTGGCTGCTCGATGCAGAAAGCGACGGGGAGACTGAGCCGTTTTCGACGGACTATACACCACAAAATATTTTCGATTATTTTACCACAGAGATTCTAAATACAACCGGCACTCAAACGCAAAATTTTCTTTTGCAGACTTCTCTTCTGCCGCACATCACACCAATAGCAGCCAGCGAACTAACAGGTATGAAGGCAGAGGACTGCCTGAATATTTTAAGTCGAAAAAATTTCTTTATCGAAAGAAACCAAACCAATAACTGTTACGACTACCATCCTCTCTTCCGTCAGTTCCTGCAAACAAGCATTTCAAGAATCTATTCTGCAGCTCTTCGCCGGAAAATTTTTTATCGAGCTGCACAAATCATTGACGGGCATGGATGGCTGGAAGAAGCAATTGATCTTTATCTAAAAGCCGAGGCATTTGATTCTTCGGCCAGTGGCATTTTAAACCTGGCGCCTTCCCTCATCTTTCAGGGGCATTATACCCGACTCTCCTCATGGATAGATGCGCTGCCGGAAAGATTTTGCAAAGAAAATCCGTGGCTTCTTTTTTGGAAGGGATCAGCCTACACGATACAGAAGCCCTTACAAGCCCAATTCCTCTGCAGCATGGCTTATCGACTGTTTGTTATTCGCCATGATTTACCTGGACAAGTCCTCAGCTGGGCCACCAGCGTGGAACTCTTTTTTATACTTCGCAGCGGTTTCACCGAACTCGACTATTGGATCCAGGAAGGTGAACGATTGGGACAACAACTAAGCGGAGAAAAAGATCCCGATCTTTATGGGCATTTTGCCTCAAACATGCTGATGGCGCTGTTGCTTCGAGACCAAGGACATCCGGACATGGAAAAGTGGCAGAACCAGTGTGAGGCTCTACTCATGCATTGCAACGACCTTCAAGTCAGGGTCAGCCTTATGAAAAATCTATTCTGGTCCTATCACTGGCTGGGACAGGTTCATAAATCTCAGGTAACCGAGGCTAAACTTCAGATTCTGCAAAATACCGACAATCTGCCGCCTATGGTACAAATCATTCTCAACGGCTTTTTCATTCTATCCAGCGTCATCGCCGGGAATCATCGGCTTTGCCTCTCAAAAACAACGACAACTCTGGCGTTGGCAGAAAAAAACGGAATTCATGTATATGATTTTATGATGTTTGCCTGTTGTGCATATACCATGATGGGGACCGGAAATATGAGCCAGGTTCAAGAAATCCTTGAAAAAATGCGAAAGGCTTTGACACCTGCTGCAGTCTGGGACCAGGGGCATTATCACTTTCTTAATGCCTGGTTTACAATGCAGGAGGGGGATTTGATAAAAGCAAAAAGTGAGATGACGAAGGCATCGATACTTATAGAAAGTTGTGGAAACCCATTTACTATTGCTCTTAGCCGGGTTTTGCATTCACAATTGCTTCTCGCACTTGGAAAAGAGGACGAAGTCGAAACAATTTTAGCCTCTGTAATGAATGACCGGAGACTCGGCAAGAGCAGATTAATTGACTTTATCACGAAGTTATCTCTTGCCGACTGCGCCTGTGCGGGTAACTGTGTTGAGGAAGAGAAACGGAATTTGCAGGAAGCTTTTGCAATTGCCAGGGAGCATGGATTATCAATGCCGTTTGCTCTTTGCAACAAAAGATTAGGCATCTTATGCAAGAAAGCTTTGGATGCAGAAATCGAGACGCAAACGGTCATTGAATTCATCAGACACCGACATCTCCAAGCCCCTGACCCGAGAACAGCAAGTGACCGTTGGCCTTGGCCGATACGGATTTATACTTTAGGTCGCTTTTCAATCAATACCATTGACAAGCCACTCGAGTGTTCAGGGAAACCTTCGAGAAAGCCATTAGAACTTCTCACTTTCCTCATATCAGTTGGACAAAAAGGAGCATTCAGGCAAGTGATTGCCGGTCGATTATGGCAGGATTCCGACGGTGACCGGGCAATCCAGAATCTTAACACGACACTTTATCGTCTCCGGAAAATTCTCGGCAGTGACGAAGCTGTTACCCTCAAAAACGGTCAACTCAAATTAAATCCTCAGTTCTGCTGGATTGACTGTCAGCATTTTGAATGGTTGGCACATGAAATTGACAACACAGCGTCTTCTCTCACTCTTGTCGAATGCATCGAAAAGGCCTTTGACTTGTACCGTGGACCATACACGACCGGTTATGAAAATATATCAGTTGCTATCAGTTATGGTGAGCAATTGAAAAAGCTCTGGTTTCGTGTTCTTGCCGCTGCCCTACCAATTTTTGTCGAAAAGCAGCTGACATTCAGGGATTTGCTGGAAAAAGCACTGGCTGAAGATGACACCGCCGCATCAGTATTCTCTTACCTGCTAAACGTTTCCAGCAAAGAAAAAAGAGGCGTTGAGGCAATTAGTATTATTCATCAGTGTCAAAATTTGCTCACAGACCAAGGCATCCTCTTCGGCAACAAGACTAAGGCACTCTTGAGCAAATTCGAAAAATAGGGACGGTTCCGACTATTTTCTGCTCCCGAACACCAGCTGTTTCAAAAGCCATACCGCCAACATTATCAAAGGTAGGATGATGTTCAGCGTAACAGGCAGCAACAGTATCAAAACAATAATAAAATAATAATTATAGAGCATGGCCGCCTCCCTTTTCTCTCTTTTTTACCGGCTAGCCCGCATTTCTCATGAACATTGTGTTGATTTTTAGAATATATTTGTTTTTCAAGAGGTTCAGCATCCTTTTAATTTTTCTCTAAATCAACACAATGTTCACCAAAGGTCAGTCCATGCGGGCTTGGAACCTTTTGTTTCACCGGCTGTAATCATCAGTGATGAATCCCGTTTTATATTCCTTGATTTTTCGACACATCGGCTGCAAGCTTAAAGAGTTCTTCCATTATTTATATTTTAGTCGAAAGCAGCTTACAAATAGCTTACAGATCTCTAAAAAATCGGGGAAAAAATTTGGCCAAAACACAAACCTTCAGGGTGGTCGGCGGGCGGATACATTTCAAATGTCATTCCTGTCAGGGAAAACGAATGGTAGCAATCCCCCCTCAAGTAAGAAGAAGATCCATCCGCTGCCATAAATGCGGCGAAATTACCCACGCCAACTTTAATCGTCGACTGCTGCAAAGAGAGCAGCAAAAAGGCAAAGTATTAATGTTTTCAGGTGACGGCGAGCATGTCGAGGTAGACCTTTACGATCTCTCTCCTCAGGGAGTAGGCTTTGATATTGCAATAAGGGATGTAAGGAAAATATCAGTCGGAAAGGAAATACAATTTAGATGTACTTGGAATTCCAAGCTCTTTAACCAGGGACGCTATGTAATCAGATCGATTAAAGGGCGAAGAGTCGGCGCACAACGCAACATCAGGTAACAGACAGATATTAAGAGAGTGCGCCGTTGTTCCAAGCCCGTATTTATGGACTAGTGTCTGTCCAGAAATGAGTAATTTTGTTCTAAATCGAGGCGCTGGATAAATTTAACCTGAGGCACATAGTTGATATTCCGAGGATTAAATTTTGAGAGCAACGATGAGTTAGGGCAAAAGTGCCATTTATGGACAAACACGGGCTAGGCTTTTTGGGGACAATTGGAACAACGCTTACCTTTCTTCTTTTTATATTTTTCACAACATTTTTTTTTCTTTGTTTTCTTACCCATTTCCGCTCCCCTTTTGGCTAGCCGGCTTACCGGATATCCTGCTTATTCTCGGGTTGAAATTAAATTTTTGCCGCCGTCTCAATCTCATTCCAAATTTTACTGTAAGCCTTTGCGGCAAAATCCTTACCAGCAAAAGTTACAACGGGCGCTCTGTGCACTCCCATTTTTTCAATCTCGCTGGAAAAAGGGATATAGTTCTTTAGTAAGCTTTTATAATTTTTTCGCAATGTGATCATGGTTTCTTTATGCAGCTTTTTACTCTTTTGTACCATGGAAAAAAAAGGCATAATTTTTTTGCGTTGATATTCATTTTCTTTGAAAAAATCATTAAGCTGCTCAAATGTTCTCACCGACAATGTTGTCGGAATAACCGGAACAACAATTTTATCGGCGGTCTTGAAGACATTTTCGGAAAGAAGAGAGATATTTGGCGGACAATCCAGAATAACGACGTCGTAATCACTATCCAGTTCTTTCAGGGCTTTTTTGAGGCGGGATCGACTATTTTTCATCCTGGAGAGAAAAATATCAAAATCACGATAGGTCAGATTAGCTGGAAGCAGATCGAGGTTATCAAAATCACTTGCCCGAATAGCATCTAAAAAACCTTTTACGTCTTTAAAAAAAGCTTTATTCTGCAGCTTTTTGGAAGGTTTCACGCGAAAATAAAAACCCGAAGCGCCCTGAGGGTCAAGATCGCACAAAAGAGTTGATCTGCCTTTCATGGCACTGGCATAGGCCAGATTCACGGAAGTGGCTGTTTTACCGACTCCCCCTTTATTGCTGTAACAGGCTATTACTTTCATGTTTCCTCGGTATTAAAAAGTTTTACTAAAGTTGCACGTGTTTCAGAACTATCGAAAAGAGCGAAATTTTTCATCACCTGCCGTCTCTCTTTTTGCTGAAGCCGGTTGAGCATGGCAGTGAGGGCTCCGACACTCTCGGCAACCTTTAATTCAGCACCTCCAAAACCTCCCATTTTCTCATTCAAAACCTGCCTTAGAAATTCCTGCTGAACGGAATAATCATTAAAATTTCCAAGATTATCCTGCAATACTTTAAGAGACTTTATCAAAGACTTGATTTCATCTTCGGGAAAGATCGGCGCAAAAAACTCGATTAAATAGCGCAGTTTTTTACAGTTGATGCGCAGTTGATGAACGGTTTCATCCTCTGTTTCATCATCTATGCTTCGGGCAATTTTACAGACCTTGTCGTAGCGCTTAAGAATAGACTTACATGCAAATGCAAGAGACTTTTCTTCCCCTTTTGGCCCTGCAACAAGAGACGCTCCCTCTGCAAAAAGTTTTTGAAGTCTGCCGATTTCCTTGAGATAGGTTTTACTTTTAATAATCTGACTGACTCGCTTTTGTTCTTTCTTCCGCTCTTCGGCAAAATAATTAAAAAGTATCTCAAGACCTTCATGAGTGTCTTCGGGTACCAGTTCAAAATACTTCTTTTTATTCAGCAGATAGACATCAAGGTCGCGCAGGCTATTGGTTTTTTGCATAAGGGAGGCAAAATCCTGCTTTAAACGATCAGTATCTTCAGGTGCATACACCCCTTTAAAAAGACTCAGCACTGACCTTACTTTTCGTAAACTGACCCTGTAGTCATGGAGAAATTCAGTATCACAGTCAGCTATTATACCCTTTTCATTTCGTCGCGAAATTTTTAAGAATGCATTTATTATTGTTTGTGCACTCTCTTTAACAGGTGCATCAGGGTTAAGCGTAACTACTGGTTTTGAAGTATATTTCTCTCTTTTGACCTTTAAGGAATCATAAACCTGCCCCACGTCACGGCACAAGGCTGCACCGATAATTTTCAGCGATTGACATAGATCTGCATGAGCTTGGTCATAACCGCGTAAATGTTGTGTACTGCCCACGCATACCGTTTTTCCGCCACAGCTCAGAGTAAGATTATGTAATCTGGCACGGGTTTTCCTTTCGTCATCAAGCAGAGTTCCATGTTGAAGTAAAAGTTCGAGCTTGGCAACCGGAAGAAATGCCCGAAGAAGAGTTATCTCTTTAAGCATCGATGTCACAGGACCTTCCGGTAAATCAGTAGAAAAGGACCACGTTTCAGGCAACACTTGATCTATCAACTGTCCGCTTTTCAGATCAAAACAGATCAACCTTTCTTCAACCTGAAAAAGCATCTTGCCATTGCTCAACATCTTCTCCTCGAAGGTATCCAGCAGTTCTCCCTGCCATTCTTCTGTTTTTTCAAGAGAAAGGCTATACTGTCGATCACTTGGGAATTTTTTTAATAATTTTTTCTGGTTTAATGCCGAAGGAAGGAAATAGGTGAAAGGTTCCATGACCACTCTTAATTTTGATTCTGTTTTTGATTCGTTTAATAAAATACCGATAGCGTTCTATACCTTCTATGCACTTTTACCATAAGATTCTCTTTCGATCATAAAAATGATATCAGTGATGTCACAGAGAACCAAGATAGCACAAGATATTTTTATTGGCAATTCAACGCATTGGCAAAACAACAAATGTGCAATACATTATTTCTTTAAAGATTACATTATTGTTAGTTTTACATTGTTCCCTTTCGTTGAAGGATCTGCTAGCATATAATTATCCTTAATTTTGTAATATTTCGGCTATTCACATGATATAAACACCTTTACTGTAACCTGACCAAATAAATCAAAATTATGAGCACAAAAATTTCAGCAAATAAAAAGACGCCGGAACTCATTCCCGAGATTCAGGATAAATCCGACCCCTTCAATCTGCAATCACCTGAATGGTACCTTAACAGGGAATTGACCTGGCTGGAATTCAACAAACGGGTGCTGCACGAAGCACAGGATTCTCGAAATCCACTGCTTGAGCGCGTCTTTTTTCTTGCAGTGGTCGGCTCAAACCTGGACGAATTCTTTATGAAACGAATCGGCGGCCTTAAACAAATGGTGGGCGCCAGCGTAAAGACACCTTCTATTGATGGTCGTCTTCCCCAGGAACAGATCGATATCTGCCATGAAGTCGTCAGGGAGATACTTGATAAACAATTGAACCTTGAGGTCGATCTCCAGAGATTACTGACTAGAAAAGGGATTAAAATAAAACAATACAAGGATCTCACCAAAGAAGAGAAGGAAACCATAAACCGCACTTTCCGAAATGAAATTTACCCCCTGCTCACCCCACAGGGTATGGACCCAACCCATCCTTTTCCCTTCATTTCCAATTTATCTATAAATCTATTGGTCAGCGTACGATACCCCAACAGCGACCACAGCTACCTCAATCGCATTAAAATTCCTACCAGTGCAGATTTACCGCGATTTATCCAGATTAGTAAGGATCATGTATATATACTTTTGGAAGACCTGGTCAGTAACAACCTGCAGCTTCTTTTACCGGGCATGGAAGTTGAAACCTGTGCCACTTTTCGGGTTACCCGCAATGCCATTACCGAAAAACACGAAGAACAAGCCAACGACCTGCTTTTGGTCATTGAATCTGCATTAAGAGATAGAAAATTTGCCGAAATCGTTCGATTGGAAATCGGCAAAGACATGCTTGACTACCACAAAGGAAAACTGGCGGCGGAACTGCGCATTGACGAGACAATGGACGTTTATGAAGTGGACGGAATTCTGGGCCTGCGGGACTTGTTCCAAATTGCCGCAATAGACAGATCGGATCTGCACTTCGCCCATCATCATCCGGTGGACAATCCCGAGCTTCTTGGCGATGACCCGAATATTTTTCATACTATCCGGGAACACGGAGACGTACTTCTGCAACATCCCTATGAATCTTTTGATACCTCTGTTGAGCGTTTTCTGAGGGAAGCGAGCCAGGATCCAAAGGTATTGGCCATCAAGATGACCCTCTACCGGACCGCCAAGGATTCAAGGATCATCCAATACCTGATCGACGCAGCTCAAAATGGTAAACAGGTAGCCGTTGTTGTTGAACTTATGGCACGATTTGATGAGTCGGCGAATATCAAATGGGCAGGTTTTCTGGAAGAGGCCGGTATCCATGTCACTTATGGTGTTGTCGGACTGAAAACCCACTCAAAATTAATATTTGTTATACGGAAAGATTATGATGGCCTCCGTAGATACACACACATAGGTACCGGAAATTACCATGCCGGTACGGCCAGGGGGTATGTTGACTTAGGGCTTATCACCTGTGATCCGGATATTGGAGCCGACCTCACCGAACTCTTCAATTATCTCACCAGCGGTTATACACCAATGCGGAGTTACAACAAACTGCTGCCGTCTCCCAAGCTGCTGAAAAAAGCTCTGCTTAACAAAATAGAGAGAGAAATGAGCCACCAGAAACAATCAAAAAACGGGCTCATTCAGTTCAAAACAAACGCTCTGGTGGATAGAGACATAGTTGAAGCATTGTATCGGGCCTCCCAGGCCGGAGTCCGGGTAGATCTGATTGTTCGGGACTCATGTCGTCTGCGCCCCGGAATTAAAGGTTTATCGGAAAACATCCGGGTTATTTCGCTGGTTGGCCGTTTCCTCGAACATACCCGAATTTTTTATTTTAAGAATAACGGTGAAGAAGAGTACTTTATCGGATCTGCCGATCTCATGAAACGTAACCTGGAAAGCCGGGTTGAGGTCTGCGTTCCTATCACAACCCCTCAACACAAGGCTCTGATCCGGGAACTGCTCGACCTGCAGATGAGTAATACCAGAAATGTATGGGAGATGCAGAGTGACGGTTCTTATATCCAGCGTCGTTCCGACAGCGAAAAAGGTGCAATCTGCATCCACCAGCACCTTATCATAAAAGCTGAAAAACGTGCCGCTGCGGGCCGACTTGCCCTTGCTAAAAAAAGAAGCAAAAAAAAATTGCCCAACAGGAGTAGCCGCAAAAAAATGAGTAAATGAGTCGGCTTAAGCAACTACTCCCGACAATTTTCTTGCCTTTTCCTATAGTTTCTTTGTAGTCTTCTTGCCTCATACATTGTTGAAATAGAATATTTTTTATTTTCTCGATTATTCAATTATTAATAAGGGGAGAAGCAGATAT
>JBARUR010000026.1:0-10703 GCA_049645845.1 Desulforhopalus sp.
TGAACTCTCTGGTCAAGAATAAATTCCTGGAGTCCCTTCCATCCTACTTCAACTATCCTGACTGTCGGGTTTATGATTGGCTGATGGACGATTGCCGGAAAGGAAACACGCGCAGTTGCAAGTTTGGAATAGGCTTTTTCGAGAGCGGCCAGATCCGGAAGGTAGGGATGATTTTTGCAGCATTGAGGATGCTGGGCAAGATATTCCGGAAAATTAGAAGGAAAAATAGTCGGCAGCTTTTCTGCCAGACTGCTGCTTAAAGGATAGCTTGCGGTCATAAATTTTATGATAACCGGGATTTCAATAATTTAGTGCCTTACGATAAAAAATCTGTCACTCAGTTCAATCCCCCTCAAGGATACCGGCAGCCATGCCGGCATCCCTGGGTGATGGTTCAGTTCGTACAACCTGCACGATTTTTAGCCGCTTCAGCCACTTTTTGCTGGTTTTTGTGCAGGTGAATGAGACTCCTCTTTTTGAGGTTCATCAAGGCATTTACCTGTGTTTTCATCCTTTTCCTTGCATTCCTCAGTGCTCACGGCACTGTCTTTTGTCCCGCCTCATCCACTGGCTGCAGGTTTTTTGGCTTCGCTAGTGCTCCCGGCACTAGTATTGGCACCTCAGCCGCTACCGGCTGCATGGGCTCCGGGCAAACTGATACCGCCGGCGCTGATGAGACTTGCAACTCCGAGGCCGGCAAGCAGTTTTTTAAGATTTTTGCTTTTCATAATACCTCCCTGTCAGGATAATAATGAAAATGAACCGAATGCCAATACCTAGCCATTCAACTCTGTATATTTAAAATTATATACAAAAGGCAATATATACTGTCAATAGGTGGTGTTGCTGGGTGGGACAAGATACCGACTATTTCGGGTTCACCTGATTTATAGGTTATATTTTCGAAGAGGTATCTTTTGAATCAAGTATTCGGGATATTAAGTCGGCACGTTTTTCATCTGTGATATAAGGCTTTATTCTTACATCGAATATTTTCTCCTGGCGCTTTTTTCTCCTTAAAACGGCCAGTTCTGCCTTGGAGATGAGATCTTTCAGGTTACATGGTTTCGTCAGATAATCGAAAGCACCGAGTTTTATTGCTTTAACAGCAGAATGAACAGAGCCGTGGCCCGTAAGCATGATAACTTCAACGAGAGGGTAATTTTTTTTGACAGCTTGAAGGGTATTTATACCGTCAGGATAAGGCATTCCGACATCAAGAACAATGATATCGATAGTGTTGTCCTTTTCAAGCTGTTTAAGTGCTTCCTTCCCTGAGTAATTGCACTTTGCCTCAAATCCTCGCTGTCGAAGGCGCAGGGCAAGGATTTCTATATATTCATTTTCATCGTCGACCAGAAGGAAATTAAACGAATTCATACTGGATAAGATGGTGAACGTTCATAATTATTCAACCAGAATTTCGACTTTGGTTAACCCTTTATGGATGTCTTCAATCTTTGAAAATGCCGCTCTTGTAAGATCTATTATTCGATTTCTTTTAAATGGACCTCTATCGTTGATTATTACCTTTACGGATTTGCCATTGTTCAGGTTTTTCACTACCACACGAGTGCCAAACGGCAATGTCTTGTGAGCGGCTGTCATTAAATTGTTGTCGAAGATTTCACCGCTTGCTGTTTTTCTGAGATTAAATTTCTTTGCATAATACGAAGCTATCCCTCTTTCCCTGTATCCAGTTACATCTGGCTGTGTAGATGGTTTTTTAAGGGAACAGCCGTTAACGAACAGGAGTATTGTTATGCAAAAAACAAATAAGAGAATGAATCGAGAAGGGTGCCAATTTATTTTTTGGATATGCGGACAATTTTGCAGTTGTTCTTTCATCCAATGACCTAAACATCTTGCTGTTAACCGGGACTTTAGAAGTAGATCGATTCTTACCAGACTGTGGTGACGGCATTTTTAGTAGCATTCTTGTAAGTCCTCATAAATACATGTAAAACCATTGAAGAAAATTTTGCAAGCTCCACGGGAGTGTTTAAAGAAAAAAAGTGTGAATATGCATAAAATAATTTCTTGTAAAAAATTGATTCTAAGTAGTTGATAATAAAGGTTATTGTTCCACGACCTGATAGGTCGATTTAAATCCCGTCACTACCTACCTACATTACCGAAGATAATGGATTAACTGGAATTTGATTGTTTTCCTAACGAATTGTAGAGTCCTGACTCATCCCGAAAAGAGCGGAAGATCCGATATTTGACTTTTCTTAAAAAGCCAACGTATACTTAATTAATGTATCAATAAGAAAAATTCTCATTTTCTGGCTTATTCTTTTTTTATATTTCATTCCGACAGATTGTCGGGGAGGCAGTACTCATGCAGTTTTTGAAAAATGTACGGATACGAACAAAAATCTTTTCGGTTTGTCTGGCACTCTTGTTCATTATGATCATCATTGGCTTCATTTCAGCAAAAAGCATGAGAGAAATTCAATACAATCTCCATGACATTTTTGCTGTCCGGTTGCCAAGTATTGATGCCCTCATCGAAGCTGACAGAGATCTTCAACAATTGTTGGTTGCTGAGAGATCATTAATTTTTGTTGATAAAAACTCTGAGGCGTACCCATATTTTATTGCTGATTATGAGAAGAACCATGGTCAATCTCTTGAGCGGTGGGAAATATTTAAATCATTTTCAACTGAGGCAGATGAAAAATCGATCATTAAAACTCATGATGCCGCAAGAAAAGAATGGGAGATTACCTCACGTCATATTTTAAATGAAATAGCTAAAAATACTGAGGAATCAAGGAAAACAGCAATTGAGTTATCACTTGGAGAAGCGAGTACAAGATTTGAAAAGATGCGTGATCAGCTGGATAAATTAACCGAAATTAGCCTTGGCAATGCCCAGAAAGCAAGTGACCAGGCCGAGTCGGCTTACAGTACTGCAATGAACCTGCTGATAATAAGCATATTTGGAGGAATTATAATCGGTGTTCTTTTGACATTAGTTGTTAACAGAGCCATAGTTGGACCAATTAATGCCGCAATAGCAGGCTTGAAAGATATCGCCGAGGGAGAAGGTGATCTCACTAAACGTTTGGACGACAAGGCAAGTGATGAAGTCGGCGAACTGGCCAGATGGTTCAATATCTTTATTGTGAAACTCCAAGGAATTATTCAGCAGGTTACAACTATTTCTACAGATGTGGGAACAAGCTCTAACCGTCTGTCTGGAATATCTCAAAATCTGCTGACAAATTCTCGTGATACAACACATAGGGCTGCCAATGTCGCCACGGCTTCAGAGGAGATGAGTGCCAACCTGAATAATGTTGCTGCAGCAATGGAAGAGTCTGCCACTAATATAAATATGGTGGCGAGTGCAGCAGAAGAGATGAGCGCCACAATTCGTGAAATCGCAGAAAATGCTGAGAAGGCAAGAGGCGTATCGCTAGACGCCGTAAATCAGGCGCACGCTGCTTCAAAAGACATGGCAGAACTTGGGAAAGCTGCAAATAAAATAGGTAAAGTTACAGAAGCGATAACGGAAATATCTGAACAAACCAATCTTCTTGCACTCAATGCAACAATCGAAGCTGCCCGTGCCGGTGATGCGGGAAAAGGATTTGCTGTTGTTGCAAACGAGATTAAAGAATTAGCCAAACAGACTGCAGCCGCAACTCTTGATATCAAAACCCTCATTGAAGACGTTCAGAAAACTGCCAATTCCACCGGAACTGGAATCAATCGAATTTCTGCGGTTATTACCGGCGTGAACGAGACGGTTGGTTCAATTGCAACTGCTGTAGAGCAACAAACGGCGACAACAAGCGAAATAGCGGAGAACATATCACAGGCCAGTCAGGGCATTCTTGAAGTGAATGAAAACGTAAGTCAAAGTTCAGCGGTTGCCTCCAGTATTACCAAGGATATTTCAGAAGTATCTGCTGCTTCAGGAAACATTTCCGGCAGAAGCAATGAGGTTGAGGAAGGTGCTGGAGAACTTTTGAAAAGAGCAGCCGAGTTAAGTAAGATTGTTGGGCGGTTCAAAATATGATAGTCGTAAAAAATCTGGCACTCGATTTTAATTCAAAACGTGAATGTTTCAGAGAAGGACGCTGTTAAGTCTTGATTTTCCTGAGTAATCGGGAATAAATCATACAGAGTAAGCTCTCTGTAAGCTGCCATGTTTCATGCTTTTAGAAGTTTTAAGAAGCAATACACTAAGTGGGTATCTGCCATGAGCTTTGACGGAAAATTTTTATCATCCTCCAAGAAAGGAGTGCAAAGAATAAAAAGCATGATTCTTTTTCGACGCCCGTCTTCAAAACGAAAGAACAGCAGAAAACTGATTAAGCGCTATTGCAGGCTAATCAAATAGTATTGTAGGATCTTTGCTGCGCTCTCTCAAATATTTAGTTTAGATATCTTTTGATACTTTTGCCATTTTCAAAAGCTTGGGAATGAAAAACGAAAATACAAACAGGGCGAGGGATAAAAAGACGTTCCAGCTCAAGAGCTCCTCCCATTGACCACTTGCCCAAACGTCCTTGATCGTTCCGACAAAAAAGGTAAAAATAAAGGTACCAACCAAAATACCTAATGCAGTTCCCAGGAGGTAATCCACAAACCGAACCTTGGTCAGGCCCATACCAAAATTCATGGGAGTAAACGGGAAATACATCAATCGAAGATAAAGAACCGTGGCAAAACCGTTACGTTCAATGGCATCGTCAAAGCGTTTTAACTTATCGCCGATAAGTGAAGCGGCAAAGTCTCGTCCCAGATATCGGCCGATGAGAAAGGCCAGGCCGGCGCCAATCATAGCTCCTGTCCAAACGTAGAGAAAACCCCAATAAGGGCCGAAGATGGCTGCTCCCATTGCTGTCAGGAGTGTGCCGGGGAGAAAAAGACAGACTCCGACCACATAGATAACCACGAACATTAATGGCGCCCAGAGACCTATCGATTCTAAAAATATTCCCAGCTGTTGCGGGGTAAGGTACTGTTTTACCGGAGAGAACCGGACGAGATAAATGGCCGTCGTAATAAATATGACCAACAGGGCCATCTTCAGCGGCGCACCGCCTTTCCTGTCATTGCCATGTTGAAATAGTTCTTGTTGATTCATACTATCATTTACCTTTGACAATTGAGTATCGTGCATGTCATTTTTCAGACTCCACCCTCTATGCCACTCTATTACCCAAAGAAAGGCGAAGCGTCAATTAAAGGGATTCTTTATTTTCAGAAAGAAAGCCGGTTGAAGCGGTGGTTTATCAGAGCTTAATTGCAAGACAGAAGACATTTCTGTTTGGTAAGATACTCCTTACTTGTTTTCTTGTTAGACATCGCATAAAATATGCACTTATAAATTTAAGTTAAACAGACACAAGATAAAGCCAAACCTGCTGGAAGGCAGGGACGGAAAGCCACGGATCTGAGATGATAGCCGAGCTGCCTTGAGACAAGGTAGTTCGGCTTTTTTGGTTTAATGTATTGTTGGTAATTCAGCGATCCGGTTGTTTCTTCGTATTCAGCACTTCTGGATTGCAATGATTTTTCAAGGGATAGGTGAGACAAAATCTAACCCACATTTCTCATGAACAATGTGTCGTATTTCAGTATACATTTGTTTTTTCAATAGGTTCGACATTGTTTCAACTTTTCTCTAAAGCAATACAATGTTCATGAAGAATTCGGGCTAACATCTTTCCACAGCAATCGGGAGACAGGCAATGAAATCTACTGCAGCCGACATCATGACCGAAGAGTTCCCAACCCTGTTACCCGAAACACCGCTCACTGACGCTATCCGACTTTTTCGTCAATCCTTGCAGCAACACGGTCGACGGTTGTTCGGTATCATCGTTACTGATAAAAATAAACATCTGGCCGGCATGCTGTCGATGTACGATATTCTGCTGTATATGCGGCCAAAACACATTCAGGTCTGGGGTACCATGGAAGATCTCGACGTCGTCGGCTTGATCGATTCCGCCGGCAGCCGTCTCAAGTCAATTCAGGTTGGAGATATCATGACCCCGGATGTGATTACCATCGGACCTCATGCTGATCTGTTTATGGTGCTTGATATAATGATCAAAAAACACGTTCGAAGGCTGCCGGTGGTGGAAGACCAGCGAATTTTAGGTATTGTTTATATTTCAGATTTGTTCAACCACCTACTCGAACGAATCGGCGATTGAGCAAGGCTTGATCAATGGATATACGGCGCAGGAAAATTATACATCCTTGTCGTTTCATAATATAAAAATGTTTTATGCCGGCTGGAGCAGTTATGGAACAGGTCAATACCCTCAAAAATCTCAGTGTATATAAAGCCATGCGGCGGCAGATTATTTGCCTGGAACAAAACAAGACGATCGGCCATGGCATCAATACCATTATCAAACATAAAGTTAATGCGCTTCTCGTTGTTGATGACCAGCTGCAGGAGGTCGGCGTGGTTTCCAAAACCGATATCATGGGAGCCTATTATGCGGGCCTGCCAATCGATTCACCTCTCGAGTACATCATGCTCTCTCCTCCCCTTTATTGTAAAGCCGGAGACTCCCTGGAAACGGCTCTTGAACAGATGCGCACCAGCAAAGTCTATCGCCTGTATGTCAATGATGACCAGTCAGGGGAACTTGTCGGGGCGCTTGCATACCCCGATATCGTTGGATTACTGTACCAATACTGTCACCGCTGTGCCTACAGCCATCTCAATCGAAAAATGCAACCCGACAGCAAAAGCGATGTCATCCGCTTCAAGGTTAGAGAACTCATGACAACAGGCGTGAAAAGCCTCCCCATGGATGCGACGCTGACTACAGTGATGGAGTCTCTTTCGGCATATAGATTCGGAGCCATGCTCATCACTGATAAAAACGGCCGGTCTGCCGGAGTCATATCGAAAACGGATCTCGCCCTTACATATAAGCATGGTGTACCTCCTTCAGTCGCTGCCCATGAGGTTATGTCGACGCCGGTGCATACTTGCGACGCCGATGCATTACTCGAAGATGCCATAAAAAAGATGATCCTGGCTGACATTCACAGATTGTTCGTCCATGAAGGCAATGAGAGCGCTCTTATCGGTGTCCTATCCCTGACGGATGCGGCCCGCGGACGTTCAGGTTCATGTCACGGCTGTGTTTCCAGCCGCATTAAGGTTGAGGATCATGAATATTAAAAGCTTAGATGTTTCCTCACAGCTATTGCTTACGTTTAAATAGCTAGGTACGATATTGATCGTTTTGGGATTGTGAAGGTTAGGCCATATTCAAGTGGTAGAACTCTGCTGTGCATGGGACAAGAGGGCGCGGAAATATTTTTTAATTCCGGCAAGAGCCGATTCCACTAGCAGGATTAAGCGTTTTGCCTTTGTTCCTTTTATAGAAAACTCTCGAGCAGTTCCTGTGCAGTCTGGTAATCACCTTTTGCAACCATCAATCTATTTGCGCCTGGAACCGGATACAAATTACCCGTCGATTCATCAAAGATTGTGTACTTTATTCCTTCTGCATCTAAAATAGATTTGATCACTCCAATAGCAGTTTGCTGGATACCTGAAGTCAATTCAATGAGAACATCATCGTCTTCAAACTCTTCCGTTTCCAACCGGGGAACAAGGTCTAATTGACATTCTTTACACTGCTTAAAGCCGTCCCTGTATTCAGATTTACACTTTGGACAAAACATGTAGTACCCATTTGTTTAATTGCTCTGCTAATAATGCAGCGTGCCAACTGTCTGCAATGCGAACCTTCTCATCATATATTATTGGGCTTACTTTTCAGCTGTCAACACAAGCTCCCGAGGCTCTTTGCTTACCAACAGAAATTTTGAGAAATATTTAGCTGTGCATAGGAGAGGCATTTTGACCCAACAGTTCGAAATATGTGTCGTTATGACCCAAAAATCCGTAAGATGCTGCTTTTAAAATGTTATTTTTTGCTTTGAAGAATTTTTTGGAGTCGATCGGTTTTTTTTCGAAAGTTGCTGGGTCATATTGTCTCGGTTTGTTTCGATTCGCTTGTTTGTTTCCCTTTTGATTTGTCGATTTTTTTGGGCCATTTGAGCGTAAAGTCGGTCATTTAATGTTCGTCTAGGTAAGTTTATATCCGGACGAAATGTTTTTAATGCACTAAAATCACTAAATATTATTGTGGCATGCAACTTGCTCAAATTGAGTGCAGTTCATTTGGATCCAAACTATGGCAAAAACAATACAGGAACCAAACTCAAGGAAAGGAAGGTGTCACTATGGCAATTCGAGAAGAAGTCTACGGATATTTCATTCCCAGTGTAACCCTCATCGGCATCGGTGCAGCAAAACAGATCCCTGCTAAAATTAGAGACCTCGGCGGCTCAAAACCGCTTATCGTCACCGATAAAGGTATTACCGCCGCCCTGTAGAGAAAATTCTAACATCGATTCATTAACACATTCGGCTATGATCGGCCTGACAGGACGCGAATCTATCGTTGTCCTGTCTTTGTTTAGCAAAAACCACCATGGACCGGATGTTTCACCAACATCTATTTGGGAGAAAATAATGCAGAGGAAAAAACTTTATGTCAACGGCATTGCCCGGACAGTGGTCACGGAATCGTCCGAGTTGCTGTCTGACCTAATCAGGAAAACCCTCCACCTTACGGGGACCAAAGTCGGTTGCGGCCAGGGCCAATGTGGCGCCTGCAACGTCATTGTCAACGGCAAACTGCTCCGCTCCTGTATCACTAAGATGGGCAGGGTGGAGGATGGGGCGGCCATCACCACAATCGAAGGTATCGGTACCCCGAGCGATCTCCATGCCTTGCAAATGGCCTGGATGGTGCACGGTGGAGCACAATGCGGCTTCTGTACACCAGGTTTCATTGTTTCTGCCAAGGCTCTGCTCGACACCACCCCGGATCCATCCCGTGAAGACATCCGCGACTGGTTTCAGAAATACCGCAACGCTTGCCGCTGCACCGGCTACAAACAACTGGTAGATTCAGTTCAGGATGCAGCTAAAGTCTTGAAAGGCGAGTTGACCCTGAAAGACCTGGCTTTCAAACTTCCCGAAGACGGCAAAGTCTTCGGTACCAGCATGCCGCGGCCAAGTGCCGCCGCCAAGGTGACCGGCACCTGGGATTTCGGTGCGGACAGCGGGCTGAGCCTGCCGGAAAACACCCTGCAGATGGCGCTGGTACAGGCCGAGGTGTCCCATGCCAATATTCTCCTCATCGATACCAGCGAAGCAGAGAAAATGCCCGGAGTGGTGAAGGTGGTGACAGCCAAAGACATCAAAGGGAAAAATCGTATCACCGGTCTTATCACCTTCCCCTCCAACAAGGGTGACGGCTGGGATCGTCCGATTCTTTGCGACACCAAGATTTTCCAGTATGGTGACGCCTTAGCCATCGTCTGTGCTGATACCCAGAAAAACGCCAAGGCCGCGGCCGAAAAAGTCAAGGTCGAACTCGAAGAACTGCCTGCCTACATGAGCGCACCGGCGGCCATGGAACCCGACGCCCTTGAGATCCATCCGGGAACGCCCAATATCTACTATATTCAGAAAATTGCCAAGGGTGAGGAGACCCAGCCGATTTTCAACCAGGCAGAGGTAGTCATCGAAGGCGACTATTATGTCGGTCGTCAGCCGCATATGCCCATTGAACCGGACGTCGGCTATGCCTATCATGATGATGACGGCAAATTGGTGATCCACTCTAAATCAATCGGCGTCCATCTCCATCTTTACATGATTGCGCCCGGCCTGGGTGTGGAACCGGAAAATCTGGTGCTCGTCCAGAACAACACCGGTGGTACTTTCGGTTACAAATTCAGCCCAACCATGGAGGCCTTGGTCGGTGCCGCGGCCATCGCCACCGGACGCCCGGTCTTCCTCTGCTATGATTACTTTCAGCAGCAGACCTACACCGGCAAACGATCGCCTTTCTTCATGAATGTCAAGTTCGCCGCCGATAAGCAAGGCATGCTTCAGGGTATGGAGACCGACTGGTCAGTTGATCACGGTCCTTATTCCGAATTTGGCGATTTGTTAACTTTGCGTGGTGCGCAGTTCATCGGTGCCGGCTACGATATCAAAAACATCCGTGGTGAAGGACGAACCGTGTGCACCAATCATGCGTGGGGATCAGCCTTCCGCGGCTATGGTTCGCCCCAATCCGAGTTCGCCTCCGAAGTGCTGATGGACGAACTGGCCCAAAAACTGGGCATGGATCCACTGGAATTGCGCTACAAGAACTGTTACCGTCAAGGATCGACAACACCAACGGGTCAGGATCCGGAGGTGTATTCCCTGCCTGAAATGCTTGACAAGCTTCGCCCGAAATACCAGGAGGCCAAAAAGCGGGTCGCTGCCAATTCAACCGATGCGGTCAAGCGCGGGGTCGGCATTTCGCTTGGAGTCTATGGCTGCGGGCTGGATGGTCCCGATACTGCGGAAACCGATGCTGAATTGAACGCCGATGGCACCATCACTGTCTACAATACCTGGGAAGACCATGGGCAGGGGGCGGATATGGGGACGATGGCCACTGCTCATGAGGCACTGCGCCCATTGAGCCTGACCACTGACCAAATCAAGCTGGTAATGAACGACACCGGCAAATGCCCAAATTCCGGTCCTGCCGGCGGTAGCCGCAGCCAGGTCGTGGTTGGTCAGTCGGTACGGGTGGCCTGCGAGGAACTGCTCAAGGTCATGAAAAAGG
>JBARUR010000027.1:0-2233 GCA_049645845.1 Desulforhopalus sp.
TCACCGTGACAAAGCAACAGTCGCGTTAATTATTATTAGACACCAAAACCCACCGTTAGCAGGCAAACCCTTTTCTATCTGCAGTGTGGAGCTTTCCAATCACAGATTTCCTACCATTCAAATGCAACCGCACGTTTTCCAAGGATGTAATCGTCAAAAACTTTGGTAGCTGCGACATCATCACCGGCAATCCCAACGCAAACATGCAATGGCAACAAGTGTTCCTCCCTCGGATGACAGTAACGAGCGGACGGCTCCTTTCCCCATTGAACTAGCCGTTCCTCTCTTTCTGCTTGGTTTAGCGGTTTTGTGCACGTCTCAACCAACCAGTCCTGAAACGCGTTGTTTTCGTTATCTTGATGCTCAGTTCCATCCCGGACAAACGCCTGCATGTTATGAAATGAAAATCCGGAACCAATCACCAAAATGGTTTCTTTCATTAATACCCGTAACACTTTTCCCAATTTCATATGTGTTGCAGGGTCCAATCCTCGTACCAGCGAAAGCTGAATCGACGGGATATCCGCACCCGGATACATTAGCTTCAACGGAATGTACAGTCCGTGATCGAAGCCGCGCTCGTTATCAATCCGGCAAGCCATCTGGTTTTGCTCAAGAAGTTCGACGATACGAGTTGCTAAATCAGGATTTCCAGAAGCTGGATATGTAATGTCGTAGGCGGCATCCGGGAAACCGTAGTAGTCGTAAAGCATCTTCGGATTCGGAGCCCCCAACACTGTCGGCACGGTCTCTTCCCAATGCGCACTAAAGACAATAATCGCATCCGGTTTGGGAAAGCGCGTCGGTAGCTGCTCCATGAAATAGACCATCTTGCGGTGACTTTTATCACCGAGGATGGGAAGAGGTCCTCCGCCATGAGAGAAATAAATTACGGTGCCTTTTCGTTCAGATTGTTTAATAGTTGCTGCCATCGAAATCCCTCTTCGGAAATAAATGTTTTTTTAAATGTAAAGATTACTATCGCTTTTTGCACCTAACGTTACTTAGTGTAACTGAAAATTACAGTCAGTGGTTTAAAAATGGTGTCTACCACCAACATACCCAGGTGATTCGCCATTACTCCAATGCCGCCTTGTTGTCCCAGAGGCGAAATTGTCGCCAAGTTCCTCAACATCTGATAGTTCATCCCTGACCGTAATATAGCTATCTTGACTTTTTGAAATCGAGGATAACATAGGATGTTTAACCTCCATATGCTTGTCAACCAAGTCGCACATTCTAGGCGGTTGGCCAGTACTACACTCTCTGTAATATAAGGTCAAATAGAGCCACTGGTAAGATTTTCAGACCTTCGATGTGGCAGTATCAACTACCTAAGTTTATCAAAAGTCAATTTCCAGAATAAAACCATCAGAGTAAAAAGTGGAAGCGAGGTTTGACATCCACTATTGACGACCGACCTCAAGTCACGATCTATGCAAATCCACCTATATTTGTTTTCGATAACGAATTGCGATTTTCAAGATGGGAGGTATACCCAATCGATACATGTATGGTAGTCTACCGATTTAAGTTTTTAAAAAACTTTGGCGGATGCATCCGAAACGCAGCAGATGCATTAATCCATTGATTAAAAAAGGTGTTTCTATTTTTATGTCCAGTTCATCAATCAGCGACTGATACTGGGGAACTAGGCCGTCGACATAAGAAACAATGGCAATAGCACCCAAGCTTACATCAAAACTTGGGGGCAATTGCCCCTTATCAATAGCGTTACACAATAGGGTTTTTATTTTTTTTATTCTGTCTATCTTGAAGCTTTTCCAGTCAAAATGAAAGACATCGTCATGTTCAGGTAATACGTTTTCGTTGATAAAAAGGCGTAAAAGCCTTTGTCGTCGAGTATTTGAGGACGGTTCTTTAAGGATAAAAATCAACTGTTCCACCAGGAAACCTAAAGGATCGGATTCATCCTTTCCGTCCAATCCCTGGAGAAATAAATCATTTTCTCTAAGCATCTCCTTCCAGAGAGTACATAGCAAATCATCCTTGTTGGCAAAATGCCAATAAATGGCCCCTCGACTCACTCCAGCCTCTTGTGCAATGACCATAAGGGATGTCCGCCAAATACCTTGCCTTAAAAAGACCCGCACTGCGGCATCAAGGATATTGAACCGGGTTCTTTCAGCTTGTTTTTTAGTTTTTCGAGCCATAGTTTTTCCTCAGTTCTCAGATGACAAACAGGTTGAAACAATGGAATTCGTTTCTATTT
>JBARUR010000028.1:0-26543 GCA_049645845.1 Desulforhopalus sp.
CCGATATCCGTCACGGACAGTGGAAATGGGATTATTCCATCGCCAGTCATGGTTCCTTTTTCCATGCCCCGGAAGAGACCCTGCGTCTGCTGGCTGTTGCCAACGAGACCGCCCAGACTGCCCGCCTGAAGCTTGTCCAGGTTTTGGCAAAATATGGTGCAGTCAACTATGTAGCTCCGGATTTCTCCACCAAGGAAAAGGCTCAGGCTCTTGCTGGAGTTGATCTGGCGGCATTGGTAGCTGAAAAAGAGACGTTTCGGGCAACGCTATTAAAGGAATGGGAAAAACAGGCAATCGAGAAGGGAACCCTGCTGCCGGAAACACGCAAGGGTATGAGCGACAAAACTTCTTATAACTGATGGCGTTATAAAAAATCTTCATCTAAAAAAAAGACCCACGGAGCCGTCTTCTTAAGAAGAACGGCTCCGTTGTTATTTGTGGAGTAAAACGTTCAATAATGGTGGAGGCAAAATGCCCCATGGGTATCCTCATGCTGCATGCCTTGCTGAATTTTTTCAAATAAAAAATCAATAGTTGTGTTTACTTCCGTTAAAAAAGATGTACAACAATCTTTGATGGCTTTGTAAATCAGGGGTTATCGCGATCTCATCTTGTGCTGTAGGGGAAGAAATTCAAGGGGAGTCGTCGACCTGCGTGCAGTATGTCCATAATTATATTACAGGAGGTTAAGTGTGGCTATTATAACTATTTCAAGAGGATCTTACAGCCGAGGCAAAGAAGTCGCTGAAGCCCTGGCCAAACGCCTGGGTTATGAATGTGTTTCCCGTGATATTTTGCTGGAAACCTGTCAGGAATTTTCCATTCCTGAAATTAAGCTGGTTAAGGCACTTCATGATGCACCTTCTATCCTGGAAAGATTCAGTCATGGGAGAGAGCGCTACATCAGCTATTTCCGAGCTGCTTTTCTTAATCATATGGTCAAAGACAATGTCGTCTATCATGGCTTGGCCGGTCATTTCTTATTGCAGGATGTCTCGCATGTCTTCAAGGTGAGAATAATTGCCAAGATGGAAGATAGAGTAAAAGAAGAGATGAAACGGGAAAACTGTTCAGAGGACGAAGCCCGGTACATGCTGAAAAAAGATGATGCTGAACGAAACAGATGGGGGCTTGCTCTCTATGGCAAGGATACCTGGAATTGTAATCTGTATGACATGGTCCTCCATATCGATTCAATGACGGTCGATGATGTTGTGGATATTTTGTCTGCTATGGTTGAAAAGGGAAGATTTGATGCGACCCTCGAATCACTTGCATTGCTTCAGAAACAAGCACTGCTTGCTAATATCCATGCCAGCATAGTTAATATTTCTCCAAGGGCGACGGTCGCTGTTCAGGACGGAGTGGCGACTCTCGATAATCTTTATGGCGGACTGCGAAATGACGAAGAGCTGCGTCGAAAAACAGCAGAGAGGCTCATCCAAAATTACGGAATAAAGGATGTGGTGTTTGCTAGGTCCCTGAAAGCTAGAAAGGATTACGTTAATCCTTTCTATAATATTGACGTCAAGTAAATTTCGTTATCAGATAAGTCTACAATTCATCAGCTCACAGACTCTTCAGTTAGCCCGGGTAAACTGAAGAGTTCTGTTGTATGGTCACCTACTTCAGCCATAAAAAGTCGGTTTCTGAGTTCCGATGAGCTGCCGGTTAATATTGCTGTTGCCGCAGCGCACTCAACCGCAGCCATATACACAGCCGCAAACGGTAAGGTCCCGACTGACTTTTCCACGCCTCTTGTCGGCGCGTTTCCCGGTAGGCCATAGATGTCTTTTAGTCCGGGATCCTCCGGAAAAATAACTGTCGCCTGACCGCTACTGCCGCCAATAGCAGCCGAGATGAGCGGAATAGAGGCATTTCTGCAACCGTCTTCAAGTATGAAACGGTCGGTAATGGTGTCAAGACAGTCGATCGCCAGGTTAACCTGATGCAGAATTGTCTCACTGTTGTCGGCGGTGAAGAACTTCGGCACCGAATGAACCTCAACCGCGGGATTTATCTCCTGCACTCGAAGTTTTGCCACTTCAGCCTTTGATTTACCAATATTGGCTGGACTGCTTAAAAGTTGTCTGTTGAGATTGCTTTCGTCGAAACAGTCTCCATCAACCAAAGTGAGTCGACCTACACCAATTCGAGCGAGGATTTCAGTTACCGTTCCTCCCAGGCCGCCAAGCCCGATTATCGCGACATGGGACTTCAGCAATTGAAGTTGGTCATCACTGGAAAGTGACTTCTGGTTTCGGCAGTACCGTTCAGGAACTATCCCTGCCTCAAGAGCGGCACACTCCACCATTCGTAAAGAGAGACCGGTTTTTTCTGCAGTTTCAACAGCATGAGTAAATAAAATCGCCCTGTATACTGTTTTGTCGGGACGAGTACGCTGCTGAGAATATGATTGCAATAAATCGAGGAGGATTTGCTTTTTCATGACTGTTTTTTGAAAAAATATAAGGCTAAACTTGCCGGTAATTGTGCCTGGTTGAAAATGTGGAGTCAAGGTTCAATAACAATCCGAAGTACTTACCATTATCGAAAAACAAGTGCTTTGCAACTCATCACTGTTTGTAGTATACAGGACTGTAGAAGATTGTGTTTCTGAGGGAAGCTCTTTTCCCCGGATCAGGTGCATTGCAGTAACTATCTGGAGTGGAATAAAACCATGAATGCAGAAAAATTAAAACCAGGCAAAGGGCTTTTTCGAAAAATCAGGACAAAGATCTCCGGCGGCCAAAACAAGAGTGAAATGAGTCATGAACCCCAGGCCAAAGACGATAAGCATCGAATGATGGAAGAATTCGAAGCTGTGAAAAAAAATCCCGGCCAGTTGACGGGGTGGGACTTTGACCGTGCATTTGATTTTATAGAAAGATATCCCGACTCTCCTCAAGCGGAAATCCTCATTGGTCAGATGTACGCCTCCCATGGGCAGGCGCTCAAGGGATTGAGCTATGCCAGTGCAGTCAAGGTACTTGACAGAATGCCCGGTCATGCCGGTACCGAGTCTATAATAAAGGGTATGTATTTACTTGAAAAAGATTATGTCCAGGAACTGAAATCAGATGTAATCGCCCATATGCTGAAAATTATTCCGGATCACCCGCTGTCAGAGGAATTAACCACAGCTCTTGCGGTGAAGAACCTGACCAATGCCTACGATTTTGTTACCGCGAATCCTGAGAATGTCTATTCAAAAAAAATAATTAAAGCAATGTTCGACAGGGATCCGAATATTGCCTTGCTCCTTTTTCAGGAAAAAATGGATCATCCTCAGGTGAGCAGTATTTTTGACGGGATCTATAATATTTCGAAATGGTCTGATATCAAAAAATTAACGCCAAATGCTATAATATTTATTCTTGATGTTGCGCCGGATCATCCCCACATTAAAAAAATGATAGAAGTACTGGTGGAAAATAATTACGTGAAGGCCTATGATTTTATAAAGATGTACCCTGACCATGCGCTTGTGCCGGCAATTAAACAGCTGGTGCTTGCACGTAATCCTGAGTTGGAAAAATTATTTACTGTAGCTGAGTAATCCTCCTGCAGTAAAACTCCGATCCCGGTTATCAGGATCGGAGTTTATTCCTGGTATTTCCCGAAAGAATTATTCTTTCATCATTTGACGCAGTACATATGGAAGGATGCCGCCGTGCTGGAAGTAGGTGACGTCTACTTCTGTATCGAGGCGGGCAATAACTTCAAAATTGAATCTGCTGCCATCCTGCTTGAGTGCAGTGACCTGTAATGATCCTCCCGGTGTGATCTCCGCCAATCCTTCGATCGAAAAAAATTCAGTGCCATCCAACCCTAAGGATGTAACGTTCTGTCCGGGTTTAAACACAAGCGGCAAGGCGCCCATTCCCACCAGGTTGTTGCGATGAATTCGTTCAAATGATTCAGCGATAACTGCTTTTATGCCGAGCAGGTTGGTTCCTTTCGCTGCCCAGTCCCGTGAAGAGCCGGTGCCGTATTCTTTTCCGCCAAGTACAATGAGCGGTGTGCCTTCTTCCAGGTATTTCATGGCCGCCTCATAATTATACATTTCTTTGTTTTGCGGCAGCTTAATAGTATACGCACCTTCCTTGGGAGCGACCATCCTGTTTTTGATGCGAATATTGCCAAATGTACCCCGCATCATTACCTCATGGTTGCCTCTTCTGGAACCATACGAATTAAAGTGTTCCGGCTCTACCCCCTGCTCGATCAGGTAACGTCCGGCAGGATATTCTCTGGGGATCGCTCCGGCCGGGGAAATGTGATCGGTGGTAACAGAGTCTCCTAAGACAAGAAATGCTCTTGCTCCTATAATGTTCTCAAGTCGCTTGGGATCATCGGTAAAGTTATCGAAATATGGCGGGTTTTTAATGTATGTTGATTTATCATCCCAGTTGTATGTGGTACCTTCTGAAACTTTTAATCCTTTCCAGAAGACATCACCCTCAAATATATGTGCATATTCATGGGTGAACGCCTCCCTGGTGACAAACTCTTTAACCACTGAATCAATTTCTTCATTTGTCGGCCAGATATCTTTGAGATAAACGGGTTGACCATTAGGATCCATGGCAAGTGGTTCCGAGGTTAGATCGACATCTATTCTGCCGGCAAGGGCAAATGCCAGAACCAGCATCGGTGAAGCAAGAAAATTGGATTTAATCTGCTGATGTATACGTGCCTCAAAGTTTCTGTTGCCGGAAAGAACCGCCGCAACATTCAGGTCGTTAACTTTTATGGCCATCTCAATGGCCGGGTTTAACGGACCGCTGTTGCCAATGCAGGTGGTGCATCCAAGGGCGGCAATATGAAAACCAAGTGACTCAAAATAAGGCATCAGCCCGGTATCTTGAAGATAATTATTCACAACCTTGGAGCCTGGAGCGAAAGACGTTTTGACGTAAAGAGGCACCTTCAGGCCGCGTTTTACCGCCTCTTTTGCCATTAGGCCCGCACCGATGAGGACATGGGGATTGGAGGTATTTGTGCAGGACGTTATGGCTGCGATTACCACGCTTCCATCGCTGATTTTAACAGGAGTGCCGTTGTAATTAACTTCAATATTTCTTTTCGCGACGGTATGACATGAATTATCACGGCTGGTTTCACTGCCGGATTCATCAATAAACCTGGAGACTGCTTCGACGGGGCTGTTCCGCTCGAAGTTGCAGCCGAGAATTTTTGCAAAGGTAGCTTTCATTCCGGAAAGAGGAACCCGGTCTTGAGGCCTGGCGGGACCGGCAAGAGACGGTTCGACCGTGGTCAGGTCAAAGTCAATTACCTGAGTGTACTCTATGGTTTCAGCCTCATTGTAGAAAAGGCCGCTTGCTTTGGCAACAGCTTCGGTGATGTCAGCCTGTTTGTCCCGGCCAGTCAGCTTCAGGTAGCTGATGGTTTTATGGTCAATAGGGAAATAACCTAAAGTTGCTCCATATTCAGGAGTCATGTTGGAAATGGTTGCACGGTCGGGAATGGAAAGGCTTTGCATTCCTGGACCGAAATATTCGACAAATTTCTCAACAACCTTGTGGCTCCTCAGCAATTCCGTGAGAGTCAGAACCAGATCGGTGGCTGTAATGCCGGCCCGTAGTTCACCAGTCATCCGCACTCCGATAACTTCCGGAATCGACATATAATAGGGCTGTCCAAGCATGACGGCTTCGGCTTCGATACCGCCTACACCCCAACCCATAACCCCAATGCCGTTTATCATGGGAGTGTGGGAATCAAGGCCGACAACAGTGTCGGGATAAGCATAGGTCGTCTCGCCAACAGTATCTGTGATTGTCACCCGGCCCAGGTGCTCCAGGTTTACTTGATGACAGATTCCAGAGTTGGGCGGTACTACCCTGAAATTGTCAAAATTATTCTGGGCCCATTTTAATAATGAATATCTTTCACTGTTTCGCTCATATTCCTTGGCAACATTACTGGTCAAACTGAGGGCGGTGCCGGAAAAATCGACCTGAACTGAATGATCGGCAACCAGTTCGACAGGTACTCGTGGATTTACCTTGCCTGGATCACCTCCGAGTTTTTTAACTGCATCGCGCATGGCGGCAAGATCGACTACGGCGGGAACCCCTGTAAAGTCCTGCATGAGTACACGGGCAGGGTGATAAGGAATTTCAACAGGTGCAGTATAGGTTTTTTGCCAGCCGGTTATGGCTCTTAAGTCTTTTTCTCGAACTATTTTGCCATCAAGTTTTCTGAGCAGGTTTTCAACCAGGATGCGGATCGAGTAGGGGAGTCGGTTTATTTCTCCAAATCCTTGTTTGGAAAGCTCGAGTATATCAAAATAGCTGTAGGATGAATTGTTCACTTTCAGCTGTTTAACAAAATCCTGATTAATCATGGTTTCCTCTCATTTATAATAGCTGTTGTCTGTTGATAGGATTGGCCTGTGTAGAGATGGTATTTATAATATCCATTTTCTTCTATCTGTCCAGAAATGAGATCAAATGTTGTTATCCAATACCGGCTTTTACTTTAAATCAAAAGTAAAAGCCGGAAAGCTATTGCAGGTGGAAATATATAAGGGTGTGACAGATGTGATTGCGAGAGACGCTTGATATGGTGGTCAGGAACTCGTCAGCTTGTTGACTGTAATAAAGTCTCGACCTTTCTTGCAATGAAAATCTTTTACCGACAGGAAAGGGATTCACAGGAATCGCAATTTTCAGGATCCTCCATAAACTCAAGCTGTTTTATATGATTTCGTTCTTCTTCGATAATCCTCCTCAATTGTTCAGTGGCTTCCTGATCATCGAGAAAACCGATAAGGAACTCATAAAATAAAATCGTATCGAGCTCGAATTTTTTCGATCTAGCCAGGACTTCCTCGACATTCTTGGCATTCTTCAGCTCATCCTCATCCAGTAAAAAAGTATTTCCCTTAATCATATCCTGAAGTAGAGCTTGGCCGACTAATTCCATCTCTTTTTGTTCCGGAGTTAAAGGCTTACTGGATTTGAGGTTGGAGAACCAGTCGGCATGATGGTTTTCTTCTTCCGCCATCCATGCAAGTACTTCTGCAATTTGGGGATCTTTGGCCGCTTTACTGGCTTTGAGATATGTTTCTGCTCCGTTTTTCTCAATCTGTATAGCTATGTTGCGAATGTCGCCAATTGTAAACATTGATTTCTCCAATACTATATGCTTTTAATGTTTTTACCGGGACCGGAAGAGGATAGTTTTTATTCGAAGAACCGCGTGAAGGTTTCGACCTCTTCTCTTGGGGTGCGATAATTGTTGACAGGAGCTTCTTTATCCTCATAGCCAAGTGCCATTCCACAAATAAGGATGGTCTCCCGGCTATAGCCAAGTGCATCCTTTATGAGCTGCGGGTATTGGCCAAGGGCTGCCTGCGGGCAGGTGGCCAGGTCCTCTTCAAGGGCAGCCAGCATAACGGATTGAATGAACATTCCGTAGTCAAGATAAGAGCCTTTTTGCATTTCGGGGTCAAGAAAGAAGAATAAAATGACCGGTGCTTCAAAAGCCCGGTAATTTGCAATCCATTGCTCAATTCTTCCTGCCTTATCTTGTCTTTTTATATTGAGCGCAGCATACAGTTGAGCGCCACAGGCGACCCTTCTTCTTTTGTAGGGTTCATGCCATTCGACAGGATAATAAAGGTAGTCCATGGTGCCGATGCCTTCGGTGCGAAAAGCAGTTTCCATGGCTTTGGTAAGCTCATCTTTCTTTTTACCGGCGACAACGGCAACCTGCCAAGGCTGAGCGTTGGTTCCAGATGGAGCATGACGCGCAGCCTTCAGAATTTCGACGATTTTCTCCTTGCTGACAGGCTTGTCCAGAAACGCACGTGTAGATTTACGAAGGGAAAGTGCTTCGGTAATATTCATTTCTAATAAGTGTTTTATTTCAGGGTTCTGCCAATATCGAAAACTTCATGGCAGGAGGGACAGATAAAAAGCCATCGGATTTCATCTCCATCCCGCTTCATCATAGAGTGAAAGCCGTCTTTGTAATTACAGAGAGGGCATAACTTGAATTCTTCCTCAAGTTTTACCGTATGTATTTGGTATGTCATGAAACCTTCCTTTTACGCTTAAAGGGTTCGGAAAAAAGAATGAATTCAAGTGAGATTCTTACCAGCCGTATCTCATACTAATTACCAATTTATTAGGATAATACTTCTTTTTACGAGGTCAATGTCGAATGGAGCAGATTGACTACTGTAGTTGCCCGTACTATTTTATGATTCTAATACCAGTAAGGCTAAATCCATTTTGGATGGAAGAAAACTCTTCGTATACAACGAGCAGTGTTCACAATACCATCCTTTAACAAACGATAGGAGAGAGAGTATGGCAGAGGAAACGACTGTTTTAACCCCGGATGGAATAGAATCTCCAGGAGATGAGAGGGAGAATGATTCCTCTAAATCTTTGGTGGTGGCAAAAGATCTGCTTCCCGATACACTCATGGTGATTCCCCTGCATGATAGGCCAATGTTCCCGAAAATGATGGGTCCGATCATTGTGGATGATACTGTTTTGCAACAGGCTGTAATGAAACATGTTAACCGGAATGCACCGCTCTATTTTGGTCTTGTCCTGCAAAAACCAAAGGAAGACGGGCTTGCCCATGCTGCAGAAAGTGGTGAAGATTTTTTTAAAGTTGGCTCGGTCGCAAGAGTTATCCAGGTATCTCCTTTTAAACCTGGTGAACCCCTACAGGTACTGGTACAGGCTCTGGAGCGGTTTGATATTATATCTATGACCAAAAAAGATTCTATATTCACCGCTGAAGTGCATTACTGGGAAGATAAAGATCTGGAAAATACCGAGGAATTAAAAGCCTATTCGGTAGCCATCATAGATTGCATAAAGGAACTTGTTAATCTCAACCCCTTATTTAAGGAAGGCTTAAGTTTGCTCATTGAGCGCATTAACCTCAGTGATCCCGGCTCACTTGCAGATTTCGCTGCCTCGATGACGACCTCTTCGGGATCTGAAATCCAAAAAATTCTGGAAACCCGCGAAATTCGTAAACGGCTCGAGACAGTCTTGATTCTTTTGAAAAACGAGGTGGAGATCTCCAAGCTTAAAGCTAAAATATCAAAACGGATCGAGGAACAGCTCTCAAAGCAGCAGCGAGAATTTTTCTTAAAACAACAGCTACAGGAAATTAAGAAAGAATTAGGGCTCGCCAAAGATGATACCCAGGCCGAGCTTGAAAAATATCAAAAAAGGCTCAAAAAATTAGTTCTCCCGGAAGAAGCCGAAAATAAAATCAATGAAGAAATGGATAAACTCAAGCTTCTTGGTGCTTCTTCTCCCGAGTTTAACATTACCAGAACATATCTCGATTGGCTGACAATTCTTCCCTGGGGCGTTTATTCAAAAGACAGTTATGATCAGAAGAAGGCGGCCAGAATCCTTGACAGGGACCATTATGGTCTTGAAGACGTTAAGAACAGGATCCTGGAGCTGATTTCAGTCGGTGTAATTAAAGGTGATCTATCCGGAACCATATTGCTCTTGCAGGGGCCTCCGGGTGTAGGAAAGACTTCCATTGGACGGTCTGTGGCACAAAGCCTTGGACGGGAGTTCTTTCGTTTTTCCCTGGGTGGAATGCGCGATGAAGCTGAAATAAAAGGACATCGGCGGACATACATCGGGGCAATGCCTGGGAAATTTATTCAGGCCATCAAGTCCTGTAAAACGGCAAATCCGGTTATCATGCTGGATGAGATTGATAAAATCGGAGCCAGTTTTCACGGCGATCCCGCATCAGCCCTCCTTGAGGTGCTTGACCCTGAGCAGAACCGTGACTTTCTTGATCATTACCTGGATGTCAGGTTTGATTTGTCGAAAATATTTTTTATCTGTACCGCCAACCAGCTCGATACGATTCCGCCTCCGCTTATGGACAGAATGGAGACAATTCAACTTCCCGGATACATTCTGGAAGAAAAAGTGGAAATTGCCAGGAGACATCTTATTCCGAAGCAATTGAAGGAGCACGGCTTGACGTCCAAACAGATCACTCTCTCCAAGGGGTTGCTCGGGGCGATTGTCGATGGTTATGCCCGGGAGGCCGGAGTACGCGGTCTGGAAAATTGTATTAAGAAAATAATGAGAAAATCGGTAAACAAAATCATTGAAGAGCCCGAGCAGAATATCCGTATCCACAAGGATGAACTGAAGGACCTGCTTGGTAAACGGGTTTTCTCAGAAGAACAGGCTTTCAAAAAGCCACGAGTCGGTGTCATTACCGGCCTTGCGTTTACCAGTATGGGCGGGGCGACCTTATATATTGAATCGATTCCCATACCAACTGGGCAGCCAGGCTTCAAGCAGACCGGCCAATTGGGCAAAGTTATGGTGGAATCTTCCGAAATTGCGTACAGTTATGTTCGTTCACTGATGATAGATAATAAAGACGGAATTGAGTTTTTTAATAAGAACCTTGTGCATTTGCATGTTCCGGCCGGTGCGACGCCAAAAGATGGTCCCTCAGCCGGTATTACCATGGCATGTTCGATCTATTCAATCGTGATGAATCAGCCGGTACGTCAAAACCTTGCCATGACCGGAGAGTTGACACTCAGCGGTCTGGTTATGCCGATAGGTGGAGTTAAAGAAAAGATGATAGCTTCCAAACGGGCCAAGGTGGAAGAGGTCATTCTGCCAAAGGAAAATCAGGAAGATTTCGAGATGCTGCCGGAGCATATAAAAGACGGCATTACTCCACACTTTGTGTCGACCTTTGATGAAGTAAAAAAGATTTGTTTTCAGTAAGAAAGGTGGTTGCAGGAAGTCAATGCAAAAAAGAAAATGGAGCGGGAGACGAGATTCGAACTCGCGACGTCAACCTTGGCAAGGTTGCACTCTACCACTGAGTTACTCCCGCTCATTTTTTATGAGGAAGTGTTTTTTATCAGAACACTCATCTGAAGTCAATATTTTTTATGCTGGCTTCTTCTTATGATGTTTGAAAGTTTTGATATGTTCGTAACACTTTCACTCTTCGATTTACGTCATTCCGGATTAGGACCCGAATGACGTTGCAGGGACTTTCTACGTTTATCACGCTGGCTGCCTAATGATTATTGACGGTATTCTTGTTACCACAATGCATTCCTCATCGGTTCCGGCGTCGTCGAGTTCAAAGTTGTTCAGGCCTATTCCGGCAACAGATCATAATAATAAGTAAGAATATCGGTCCGGGTAACAATTCCTATGACTTTGTCATTTTCAACCACAGGAAGATAGCCAATATCATTTTCAATCATTATTCGGGCCGCAATTGATGGTGAAGCGCCCGGTTCAATGGTAAGAATATCTCTTGCCATAAAAGCTTTGACCGGGCTATCCCATTGTTGTTCCTTCTTAATCCGTTTAAGGTCCCAGAGAACAATTATACCCTGGATCTTGTCATCTTCCATGACTATGATCCCTCTGATTTTTTCTTTCGCCATCAAATCCTGGACATCGCGCATAGGTGTTGACGGTGACACGGAGATGACGGGAAAAGACATAATATCGGAGATACGGATGCATTCTGTTTTATCGGCCGTCAGTCCGGCAATGATCTTTTCCTTGATCTGCTGAGGCGACAAAACATTGTTTTTTACAGTCGCTGAACCGGCTCCGGCATGTCCGCCACCTCCTAAACCAAGCAGTGCATGGCCGATATTGATATTTTCTGCACCACTCCGGCCTATGACGGTATTTCTGTCATCAGTGGAAAAGATGACAAACAACGCGTCAACATTGACAATCTTCCTGTACATGTTCACGATTGCTGCCAGATTGGTCACTTTTTTGTCCAGGCCGATACAGTTGAAGCCGATAGTATTTCCGTTGATAGTGACTTTTTCCGTCTCCTTCATCATCTCAAAGAGAATTTCTTTTTGCGTCTCTTCATAGGGAGGGTTCAGAAAAAAAGCCGCTACATTGAGATCTGCACGGTTTTCGAGCAGATAAGCTGCCGCTCGAGCGTCTTCGGCGGTGGTTGAAGGGTAGGAGAGGTGGCCGGTATCTTCATAGAGCCCGATCAGCATGACGGTGGAATCGAGAGGCGTGAGTTCCATTCCTCTTTTTTGCATCTCGCGAACAAGAAGTGTCACTGTTGATCCAATCTGTTCTTTGCATGACCAGGTCGGCTGGATATCTCCGGTTCCTACCATATGGTGGTCCCAGAGATCAATTTCCAGATCATGCCGATCGGCCAGTTTTTCCATTCGATCCAGCCGTTGCCATTGATCGGTGTCAAGGACGATGAGCCTTTTAACCTCATCGTGCGGCACTTCATTGGGCAGGATGAGATTAAATGCGGTTTTATGGGTGGAAAGAAATTGTTCGACATTCTTATTGGTCATTTTCGGGACAACCCCTACGCAGCCTGGATAGAGGAGGGTCGCCGCAATAACCGAAGCAAGTCCATCAAAATCGGTGTTTTTATGGGTCGTAGCTATTAACATTGCTCAGGCAGACAAAAGTAAAATTTGTAACAGGGACTATTGAAGTTGATAGACCGGACGCGTATATGTCTCCTGATAATATGGCATCATCTGTTGAGCGAGGTTGCGCAGTGTTTCCTGACGATTTGCCGGTGATGGATGGGTGCTGAGAAATTGCGGCTGACCACCGCCACCTACTTTGGCCATCTTTTCCCATAGTGTAGCAGCCGCACGAGGATCATAACCGGCGCGGGCTGCCAATTCGATACCCATCCGGTCTGCTTCGGATTCGGATGTCCTGCTGTTGGGCAGAGTAATTGCCGTTGCCGCAGCCAGCGCACTACCGGACATGATGGCTCCCTTATATTTATTATTACCTGTCGCAATGCCTACCCCCGTTAGACCAAGCTGTGTGGCAAGAGCCATGGACATCCGTTCAGCAGTATGGTTGGCAAGAGCATGGGCGATTTCATGCCCCATAACCTGCGCTATCTCGTCATCGGTAGCATTTAGCTTGTAGATCAGTCCTGTATAGATAGCCATTTTCCCTCCGGCCATGCACCAGGCATTGACAGTCTCGGGTTCATCAATGACCTTAACACTCCATCCCCAGTCTTTGGTGTGTGGATAGAGTTGTATGGCCTGGGCGATGATTTTTCCGGTGATGGTTTTTACTCGTTGTGTTGTTTGCGGATTGGAATCGATTTTACCTTCTTTTTCAAGGGGGAGAAGGGTTTGAACATAAGCTTCCTTGGAAGCGCTTATAGCCTGTTCCGGGGAGACAAGCATCAGTTGCGAACGTCCAGTAGGGCTGGTGGCGCAAGCCGAGAAGGCAACCAGGACAAAGAGGAGGAGTAGCTTTTTCATTGGTGTACCCTTTATTAAAAGAAAGTTTGCAGCATTACGTTTAAATCCGGTATCGGATAATTCTGATTGGTTCAAAAAGATATGATACAATGATACATTTGTAAAAACCTTTAATTTGAGATGGAATACAAAAAAACTTCATCTGCGAGGCGTACGTTAAATATTGGCAACCAGGCAGATGGAGAGTTTTTGTAAGTTTTTTGATAATATACTGGCGGTAAAGACAAAAGCAAGCCAATACCAACTAACAAATATATGTCCACAGGACGAAAGAGTAATCGTGCGGACACAGTTTTTGATTACTGATGAGGACACCAATGACCGGGATGCCGAACAAAGACAAATTGACGGACAAATTGCAGCATCTCTGGCTGCAGCAGCTGCAGCTGGAATTCGAAGAAATCTGCATGAGTTATGATCTGTACCTGATGATGCCGGTTTTTGAAATTACCGATGCTAAAAAAGAGCTTGGTGCCTGGTGCCCGGAAACCAGGACTCTTCGCCTCAGCCGCCATTTGATCCTCAATTATTCCTGGTCGGTCACCATTCAGGTGCTTAAGCATGAGATGGCGCATCAGCTCTGTAGTGAACGGCATGATATCGTTAAGGGTCCTCATGGTGAAGGATTCCAGCGGGCCTGTGCGCTGCTGGGGGTTCTTCCGGAATACCGCCGTCCGGGAGTTGTGGTGGTCGAGACTGTGGAGCAGGCAAGCGGCGGATCAAAAATCTCCGAAAGAGGACGGGAATGTATGGCCAAAGTGCAAAAACTTCTGGCGCTTTCCCAATCCTCCAATGAGCATGAAGCCGCACTGGCAATTCAGAAAGCCAACGACCTGATTGAGAAATACCATATTCAGGAGCTCGGCAGCGATCAGCAGCATCGTTATAGTTTTGGGATAATTGATAGGAAAAGAAAGCGGATAGAGAGCTATCAAAGACGAATCTGTTCAATCCTGCACGATTTTTTCTTTGTCAAAGTCGTTTTATCCAGCCTCTATGATCCGATGACCAATGAGACCTATAAAACCATTGAGCTTCTGGGAACCAAAGAAAATGTCACTATAGCCGAATATTGTTATCATTTTCTCGAAAATCGACTTGTTTCGCTGTGGTCACAGAACAGGAAACGGTTTAAGGGATCGGTCAGAACCGAAAAAAACAGCTACTATCTCGGGTTGCTGCGGGGATTTTACCAGAAACTGGAGCAGCAGAAAAATGTCAAAGAAGATCTTCCCATAGAACCCAAAATGGGTGATCTTATTATCGCCGAAGAAAAAAGACTGGAAAGCTTTGTCGGGATGCGTTTCCCACGACTCAGGAAAATATCAAGAGGTGGCGTCAAAGTGTACGGCAGCACCTATAATGAGGGAGTGGAAACCGGAAAGACTATCACATTTTCAGAAGGCCTTGCAGGTAACGGTCCCGGTTTTGGTGGATTGCTGACGGGATAAACATCGAAAAGGGGGTTGTGAATTTGTTGAGTGTCCGGAAACGCTTAATCCAGCAATTGGTAACCCTGATTCAGTAACAATCAGCTTTTTCCAGCGCCAGCCTGACCTTGATTGCCAAGTTTTTTTTTGAGAATGGTTTTTGGATGAACTCAACTCCCTCATCCAATATGCCTTGCTGAGCGATTATATCAGACGTATATCCCGACATGAATAGACATTTGAGATCCGGATAGAGAGGCTGCAATTTTTGAGCAAGATCCCGACCGTTCATTTCGGGCATGACAACATCAGTTAAAAGCAGATTGATTTTGCCATCGAGCTCATTTGCCATGCGGAGGGCTTGACGTGGAGTGTCTGCTGAAAAAACGGTATAACCAAGAAGTTCAAGCATCATCTTTGTCATTTCCAGGACAGTCGGCTCATCCTCTACCAGCAGGATGGTTTCATCGCCGCGAAGTGCAGGTTTTACAGCATTTTCAGTCCTTACCCGTCCAGCCTGATCGACATGGCGAGGCAAGTAGATCGTAAAAGCTGTTCCCCTGTCAGGTTCGCTATAGACATTGATGAAGCCATTGTTTTGCATAACAGCACCGTGCACCGTGGCGAGACCGAGGCCGGTTCCTTCACCTACTCCCTTGGTGGTGAAAAACGGTTCAAAGATGTGGGGCAGCGTCTCTTTATCTATACCTCTGCCGTTATCACTCACAACTATCCGCGCATACTCTCCGGGTACAAAGCCTGCATGAGCATCACAATACTCCTCGTCGAATGTGTTATTGCCCGTCTCGACGGTAATTTTACCAACGTTAGCAATAGCGGCCCGAGCATTGACAAAGAGATTTGCCATGATCTGGTCGATCTGTGACGGGTCGATTTTAACAGTCCATAGCGCAGTTCCAGGCAACCAGGCGAGATCTATGTTTTCACCGATGAGTCGCCGCAACATTTTGAGCATCCCTTCTATGATCTCATTCAGGTCGATCACTTTGGGGACAACGGTTTGTTTGCGGGCAAAGGCCAGCAGTTGCCGGGTGATATCGGCAGAGCGAGTTCCGGCCTTGCGGATTTCTTCCAGGTTGGCATAGAGGGATTGGGATAGGTCAACATCATTCATGGCCATCTCGGCATGGCCAAGGATCACTCCCAGCATGTTGTTAAAGTCATGCGCCACACCACCCGCAAGCTGACCAATTGCCTCCATTTTCTGGGCTTGCTGGAGCTGGCCTTCAAGTCTAATTTTCTCCTCTTCGGACTTTCTTCGCTCGGTGATATCGCGACCTATGCCAAGTACACCGATGAGCAGTCCGTTCTTATTGAACATCGGTGTCTTAATGGTTTCCAGCAAGGCTGAATGACCATCATCTGCAAAGGTGACCCATTCTTCGTTACTTGTTGGTCTCCTGGCTGCAATAGCTTTACGATCATGGTCACGGAAAAAGTCGGCTAGCTCTCGATTTAAAAAATGATAATCAGTTTTTCCTACAATCTCAGATTCTTTTGCTCCAAAAAAACGCTCGAAAATTGGATTACAAGAGAGGTAAACACCATCTGGATCCTTCAGCCAAATCAGATCAGGAATGGTCTGCACTAATGTGTGCAGGTGGCCTTCACTTTTCTGCAGATTTTCCGCAGCCTGTTTACGTTCAGAGATATCCTCAAGCACAGATATGAAATATACAGGATCGCCTGAAGTATTGCGTACCACTGAAAGGGTGAGGTTGGTCCAAACAACTAAATCATCCTGGCAAAGGCATCTCATTTCTATGCTGCTTGCCTGTACATTCCCCGCCAGCACCTGGCGAGAGTGTTCAAAGTAGTTATCCAAATCCTTATGGTAGATAATATCCTGAAATGCTTTCTGGAGCAGTTCCTCTTTGTGGGATCCAACAATATCGCACAGCTTCTGATTCGCCCTGATCAGCCGTCCGTCAGGGGCAACATGAGCGATACCCATCGCCGCCTGTTCAAAAGTGGCTCGAAATCGTTCTTCATTTTCCTGCAGTTCCCGAAGATAAAGGGTGCTGCTGAGCCCATCGGAAATCCGGCGGCCAATTTCCTTAAAAAGCCTCTTTTCTGCCTCTGTCCAGATGCGAGGATGCGAACACTGATGCATACCGAACAGCCAAGGGTCACCCAGTTTTGGAAATATCGACATAACCAACTGGGATTGAACTCCGAACATTTTGCCCGACGTCACTGGTCGTTCCGTTCCGTCGGTGTGCGAAACCGGACTGTCCGACTGAAGAGCTTCCAGTATATTCAACGACTGGTCAGGCGAAATCGGCACATCCACATTGAGAACCTTGGCACCGGGGTATTCGGGCTTGGTAATCTCCACAGGAACTCGAAAAAATGGTGCATCCGGGTCGCACGGATAGAGGAGCCATGCACGGTCGCAATCGAAAATCGAAAACACCGTCTTGGTTATATTCCACAGCATTTGTTGGACATCTGTCTCTTGCTTGATGACCCTATCAACCTGCTCAAGGCTTTCAAGAAAATGTATATGAGATTTTCGTTCTTCTTCTCTGCTCTTAATCTCCGTGATGTCATGAGCAAGAGCATTCACCCAGAGCAATTGCCCTTCGTCGTCATAGTGAAAACTACTCGTCCAACGCAAGTGAAAAATTTCTTGGGTAACTTGATTTATCTGGCGATTTTCGAAAGAGCTTTGTTCAAGATGAATACTGATACAGTGGTTGAACCATTTCCCGGTCTTTTCCCGATCTTCCGGGTGAGTCCACTCGAAAGCAGATTTTCCCAGACATTGGTCGGCGGGAAGGCCAAAAATCTCCTCAGCACAATGGTTGATGTAGGTAAACACTCCATTTTCATCAACAGTAGTAACCAGATCACCTGTTTTTTCGACAATTTCCCGATATTTTTCTTCACTAGTTCTCAATGCTTCGGCTATCCGGTATTCCTCCGTTACATCCCGAAAGACCAACACTACTCCACAGATACTACCATCGATGTCACGAATGGGAGCTGCAGAATCAGAAATTTGATGGTGAGTTCCATCTTTTGTGATAAGCGAAGTATGTTTAGCAAACCCCACAGTTTCACCGGTCTCCAACACTCTTTTGACAGGATTCAAGGCTGGCTGCAAGGTACCAATATGGACAATCCCGAATACGTCGGTGAGGGGTTTACCAATACCATCCACTAATTTCCAGCCTGTGAGTTTTTCTGCCACCGGGTTCATGTTGGTAACGTTGCCGCTGACATCTGTCGAAATTACTGCGTCGCCAATGGAGTTGAGTGTGATGCGAAGATCTTCTTCCTTCTCTTGCAGCTCGCTGGTTCGTTCGGCCACACGTTTTTCCAATTCCTCCATCAGGGTCTCGTTCAGATTCCTCTGGGTTTGCCCCTCAAAAACAACTCCTAACATGTTGACGAAATTTTGAATAAATGGAATATACGGCTCAAAAGCTTCATTTTTTTCAATTTCAAAATTTAACTCGGCATAGGTCACTGCATTATATTTAATCGGAAAAACCCGCATCGTCTCAGGGAGCTTGATAGAGGCAATTGGCAAAGACTTGTTGCTGTCAATTATTTGATAAGATAAACTTTTTACACCCGTGACATCCTTCAATCCCTGGCAAACAAAATCCAGCATGGATATCTTGTCCGGCATCAGAGTAACCATGCTCTGTAAAACCGTGATTCGACCGAGAGTTTCAACGGAAAGGCTTTCGCTGGTGCTCATTCCTTCATGATCCTTTTAAATACGATTCCGGTTGGATGAAGAATGGATTATTGATCACCATGCCGTTTATGATCATTTTCGGATGAACCTTGAGGACTTCCATAATAGTGGCGCCATCAAATAAGTTAGCATCGTACTGACACACCGTGGTAACCGGATGGTCTCTGAGCAGCATACTCACCCTGGATTCATATTCGAGCAAACGTTCTCCCCCAGGGACATGCTGGATCTCCGGAATCATTTCACCAATCAACCTGGATGCGGGAAAACCTAATTGCACCGATTCGTCATAATATGCAGTAAGCGTATTCAACATACGATCAGGATCAAACACTCCGCCCTCAAAGTAGACTTCACTTGTCCCGGCAAGAATAATGGCTTTTTCTGTTTTTCTTTCATCATAGGAGATGTTGTGTTTATCCAGGAATTCTCTGAGGGTCTCTTCTGTAAGTTTTTCCGAAAAACAGGCGGTGCGTTCCCCCGTCTGAAGACCGGACAGAAAGAACTTGAGTAATGATTCAACCCGCTCCTCATCTTTGGTGAAAACAAGACACATGTGAGTTCCAACAGGAACTTTTTCATCAGTAAAACCTAGCGACACCTCTGCATGATTCTCTTGCATAAAAATCTCCTTTTTGTGTGATCGAACGACCTCATAAGCCGATCGGTATTTTTCCTCTCGCATAAACTAAAGATAACTATCACAGTAGTTTTTGCAAAATATCGATATACAAGGCTCAGTTGAAGTCCTAGCCCCATGAGAAGCGGGCTAAGTTGAGGCCCGTGGCCGTGTCAGAAAATGGAAAATCTGCAAAGAAGGTTTCGATGCGCGCCGTGAGAATCTGGAGAGCATTTTCGCCCTTATCGGCGAGCGCCGCAGCGAACTGCAGCACCAGGCGCAGCTGCTGGGCGAGAGGCTGTATGCGGAAAAGAAAAAGCACATCGCCAAACGATTCGGTTCTTACTGGATGAGCTGGAGAAGGTAGCTGTCGCCTGACGCATTTTACAGGAGAGATAAAAACTCCTGTGCGCGAATTACAGACTCATTAGCTCACATATCACCATTATAGCAATTGCTTGATGATCACTTCGACAAATTCGAAAATTGATACGGCAATGGGCAATAGGAAGGAGCCCAAACCATTATCTTTTGCTTTCTCGCAAATGAGTCGAATTTAAGATTATCTCTCCTAGGACAGAGGTTGCGAAAAAAAAGAAAAAAATGCCAAGTGTCATCATATATTCGTGGAGACTCGGGCTGTAGGAGTAATATTCAGGATATCCGAACAAATTATACTGGGAGTAGTGGGGAATAAGTTGTCCGACTATGATCAGATCGTAAAATGTGACGAAAATACCAACACTTGAACTGAGACAGGCAAAAGCAAATAGTATATTCAGCTTTTTTCTCCAGCAAAGAACAATCAGAAATAATGGTAATACGACTGTAAGGAATATCTCACCTAGCCAGAAATTAACAGCAAAACTTCCTTGAACCAACAGTTCCATTGCCTGCGGGTTTTCTGTAAATTGCGTCGAGAAACCACCCATAATTTTCATAACGCAAAACAATAGCATCCCAATGAGAAGTACTGTTATAAGTTTAGAAATTGCCGTGATGGAACTACCCGTTTGGGAATCGATAGTTCGGTCCTGCAGAACATTGCTGAAAAATATTTGCAGAATCAGTACACAACAGCCCAATAAAGTGGAGACGATCAGAAAAAATAGCGGCATGTAATTCTCAGCCCAAAAGCCACGAGAGCCAAGTAGAGCCATATCCGAATTCATGTTCAGGTTACCACAAATAATGGCAATGAGAGCCCCAATAGCAAAACCACGGGCAACCTTGGTTTTGTTCATGAGCAGAAACAGAAAGTTACATATCATTAACAAGACAAACATGGTGTACAGGGCACTCTTCCACCATATATTCGATAGTGGGTTGGCAGAAAAAATTCCGTAAATAAGCACTCTCCAAGGATTTTCCACCTCAAGACCAATAGTAACCAACCCGGCCAACATAGTAGTGATGGTGAGAAAAACTGCTCTATTGACGAGAGGAGCAAAAGTCTTGATACGAAAGACCTGTCCAAGTGTAGAGATGATGCAGAGACCAGTCGAGAGGCAGGCAAAAAAAACGTACGGGGTGATAAGAATACCCCAGGGAACCTCCCGAGACGTTCCGAAAACATGATCATGCCCCACAATCATGGCATGGATCCCAAATGAGAGTCCGATGGCTGCAAAAAATGAAAAGAGAAAAAACAGTGGCAAAAGGTGCTTGTCCGGGACCGCTGGGGCGGCTACGTTATCTAAGAATATCATTGGAATATATTGTTTCTGACAATAGTTGATTGAAATGTAAAGTTAGAAGGCAATACGCAACCCGCCAAAGCTCAAACGGAGGAAAGTATTTTACCTCACAATTGATGACAAATAATAAGCCCATAATACTACACGGTAGTATTATGGGCAAGAGCCTGAACATTCAATAAGCAAAATTTTATTATCCACAAGAAGTGGATCAAGGTTAACATTGAGAATAAAAGAGATAACCAATTGAAAGTTTAATTGTTTAGGAGAGACGCAATTTAAGACCATCCCTGATATGGTCTCAGTGCTGTGAGGTAGGACTTTTTCCTGGCTTGTCAGCAGCCGGATAAAAGGAAGGCGCAACAGGTATAATGGGATATGCTATTGTGTCACTGGAGCGGGTGCTTTATCTTATAAGTATTAATCCAGATTTCTATTGAACATTGTGTCGATTTCCCGCAATTGTCTTATGTCCAACAGGTTGTGCCATCTTTCGCTAGAAATCATACACAATAAACAACCGCGGCAAGCCGATCCCACTGAATCTGTCGCGTTGCAAAGCAAGGTGCGAATTCCTGGGACGGATAATCGCTTGTCGCCGTATATGACCTCTGTGCCTTCCCTGCCATCCTGCCGTAATGGATTCCTGAATTTTGAGGGCTGGCAGGGGGCAGTATCCTCTTGGCCTTCTCGGCACAGCAGCGAAATCAAAAAGAGGGGAAAGGATGAAAACATCTTTTGGCAAATCCGTATCGGCTGTAGAAAAAGTTAACAAGCTTAAGTCGATAGTCAGTCCAGGTGACAGCCTGGCCATTTTGTTGACTGCCGATCCTGACGCCCTGGCCAGTGCATTAGCTCTCAGGCGCTTGTTCTGGCGCAAGGTACAGCCGATACATATCGTTTGCACCAACCGTATCGACCGTGCCGACAACCTGGCGCTGGTAAATCTGCTCGACATTCCCCTGAGCCGTATCCGGTCCCTTGATAATTCTGAAATTACCAAATGGGCCTTGGTCGATTCCCAGCCCTCCCATAACGAACAGTTTGCCGCGATCAACTTCGACATCATCATCGACCATCATCCCCAGTCCAAAAATCTGAATGCGCCTTTTGTAGACATTAGGGAGGAATACGGAGCCAACGCTACGCTGATGACCGAGTATCTCAAGGCCGCAGGCATTAAGCCCTCACAACGCCTCGCTACGGCGTTGTTCTATGCTATCAAGACGGATACCGGCAATTTCGTTCGTCCTACGGTCAGCAGGGATATGATCGCTTTTCGTTATCTGTATGAACTGGCCAATAGGAACATCATTAAGAAAATTGAATCTTCCGAGATGACGCGCGATACAATGGCCTGGTTCCAGCAAGCAATGCAGGAGCTGGTATTTGTCGACAGTATGGCTGTCATTTGTCTGGGTGACGTCAAAAAGCCGGATATCCTGGTGCAAATCGCGGACTTTTTTCTCAAAATGGCGGAGGCTACCTGGAGTATCGTTTCAGGGGTGTATGGCCGACGGCTGATCGTCATCTTCCGTAATGCTGACTTCAGGCGCCATGCCGGGAACCTCGCCCGTGACCTGTTCGGGGAAGTTGGATCCGCCGGAGGACATAAGGATTCGGCGAGGGCGGAAATCCCTTTGGAGAATATAGGCTGCGGCAGCGGCAAAGCAAGTGATTGCAAACAATACATGTTGAAACAGATACGCAGCTTATTCAGGGAAGAGAACTAACCCGGATTTTTCATGAACATTGTGGAAATTTTTCTTCTTTAAGAAAGGCAAGTATACGTTTCTTGGAGGGAGGGCAGCCCGGGAGAGCTTTATTGCCTTCTGAGACAGTACAGATTCCGATACCTCGCTGGGATGAAGAGAGACTCTTTCCCTTGAAATCCTGGCCTATACAGAGAGAGGGGAGAGACTGTGTTATTATATCCGGGTACTCCCCCTGGATATATCTGAGAGCAGATGATAGGTTTCCGAAGCAGGAGGAGCAGGCTGATCTCTGATCTACAGTTGAGTCAATCCATTTTTTTACTCCACTCTGGACATGACTCTGGAAAATTTTCTTTATAGCAATGCCATCGAGATTTATAATTTCTTCATCAGAAGTATGGCCCTCGCCTATGCCGAGTTTGTCCGAAAGGGAGAGATATTCAACATCTTCATCGACAAAACCGAGAAGGCGGCAGGCATAACTGTCAATGGCAACCGGATCTTTAGCCAGGAGTAAAAGATCCCGTTTCTGTGGACTCCCCCCCTCTTCCCAGTAGGGATCAGGATTTAGACCGTCTACCAAGGCAAAGGCCTGTTTTATAATGGTGTTGAGGTATGCAACAGGTTTGTGAACTCCAAGGGTGTGATAGCGTCTTTTTTCTGCATTGGGAATGCACCCTTTCAGGTTTTTTAGAGCACAGGTCATTCGAGTCTGACCATGTCCTTTCACCAGAGGAAGGTTGATAAGGCTTCCTCCTTTTTCTTCAAGGTCAGCAATGGTCTTACATATTCTAAATTCTCCAATGGGGGTTTCCCTTTTAACCGAACTGTCTTTTTGAAGATCAATCAGGGGAATATTGTATTTCTGTGCAAGTGCTGCATAGCCGCATATTTTAAAGGCTCTGGCAGTGGAATCTCCCACCCATGAGCCCTCTGCTATGATGATATTTGAGTAGCCATGATCAGTGAGCCATTCTATAAGTCCTTCCGCAATGGCCGGTGTTGTTGTCGCTCCTCCTGACGCGGGACTGCTGACAACAAGGTTGGGTTTTAAGAGTACAGGGGATTCTTCTTCGCCCAGCCAGTCCCAGGCTGCTGCATTTTCAAGGAGTAAGGCCACATCATCTTTCAGCTTTTTTCTATCTTTATTGCTTTTTATCCAGACAGTGCTCATCAATCACCTTTTAAATTTACAGGCATATAATCATCTGAGTTTATGATAAAGATCAGAGAAGAAATCAATTATAAAGGCGTTCATTGATTAGCAAATATTCGAGACTTCATATGGTTTGTAACTTAAGGAGAGCGCAGAATAGACATCTTGCGGCTATTAATTTAGACATTAGGGACCGTAGTCGAAGTCACAATCACGCTCGCAGTTACTCATTTCGATATCGCACGATTTATCAATTTCTTGCTCAAGTTCACAAGCATCGCGCTCAATCTCGCATTGTTTCAGGCATTCTTCATGGTTTTGCAAGGTCTCGTTGAATATCATTTGATACCTCTCTGTAAGAGATTTAATCCACATTTTAAAATGTGTCCATTTTCAAAACAAGGATCAATTGGGCTTTGTTGAATTACCTTAAACACAGCTCAATTATTCCTTTATCTTGAAAAAATGTAAGGGTTGACGAAAAATCTGTCAATGCGGACAGAAGCTCATAGAGCAGATGGCTCTTAGACATCTCGAGAGTAAGAGCAAAAAGGATGGATCTATTGATTCACGGTCATACAAAAAACGAAATATCGGAACATCGTTTTTTAAAAGTGACAGTCTTTTTCCTGGAAATTAAAAGATTGTATTGATTTGACGGAAATTGATCCATAAAGTTGCTATAAGGATCTTTGAGAGTTCCATGTGAATCTGCTCTTCATCTGAAAGCGCACGTTAACCTGTGAAAGGATTGTGTCTGCCCGACGATTCCAACTACCACGAAATTGTTGCAGTTGGAGAATGCCCAGCCAATCAATGCCAACTGGAGGGTTCGCTATGTTGCGGTTTGGAGCACAAAGAATATCCAATACGATGCTCCGCAATATCGAGAATCGCCTTGCCGGGATGTTTGAAAAATTGGCTGTTGGAACAAAGGCCTTCACCATGCATTTCGGTAAGGCTGATTTTGGGGCTGAGGCAAATTATTTTGAACTTCCCAAAGCCTGGCTCGCTCTCTGCTATGCAAGCAACCTCAACAAAAAAATTCTGCCATTAGATACGCCGCCGGCTGAAGATGACACCAGCCCTGAAGTTGAAGCTATTGTGTCATTATATGGTGGACTCCTGGGGTTTTCCGGCATTGTAACGACAAGAGAAGGCAATGCATCGCTGCCCGCGGTGTTCCTCAACAGTGCAAGAGGCAGCGCAACAGAAGCCTGTCATACCTTGATCCATGAGATAATTCACATGCATTCATTTAAATCGCAAGGGTTTCAGGATGCTGAATTCAAAAAAAAATGGAGCTCAAAAGGTATCCTGGCAGCCTTTCTCCCGCAATCAATGCCTAAAAAAGATCGGTTGGAGGAGGTCAGCGAAAAATACTATACTGTAGTCGATGAAGGTGTGACGGAACTGTTTGCCCGGATAGTGACTCATAGCTTGAGTCTAGAAGAAACCCCACCTGAAATTCCGCGCCTGCATAACATCCCCGTTTACGAATTTCCCCTGTCGATAGCTTGCGATCTGGCCCGTACTTTTGGATTGTCAACGCTGGCCAAGGCATATTTCGATGGAGATCTGGAGTTCCATAAAAGACTTGCTGAAAAGTTCAGGAAAGACATGGTGGATCAGGATGATACAAAAAGTATCCATAGGGGAAAGGGAAGATATACCGACCGCTATTTTTCCGAAGTAAGCCAGTTGGATATCACCAGCAACAGGTACGTTTTAGGCGACGGACCTCCCATAGATAGAAAGCAGGACTGGCAAGCTTGGGCTTTGCAAAGAGAAGCTGCGGCCGCTGTCAATAGTAACGTCAATCGACTTGATCTTCTTGGCAAACTTGGAGTTGAGACGCCCGAGCCGGCAAAACTGGCTCGTACAAAGGCAGACACCTATAACGATCCGGCAGTGGCAGTCTGGAACGAGCAGTTGGGGGATGTCATGAGTTTAGCCGGTGAGGAAAAGCATACTTTGCATCCGGCCATTCTTGCACTTGGCGGGCTAGCTCTCGACGCGGCTTACAAAACTATTACAGAATCATCATGAACGCCATCGACCCTGTACCAGACAATGAATTGCAAAAGACAATACTTGGCTGGTTGCAAGACGGTGAACTAAATTTCGATAGTACTGCCCTGAAGCTCCCTGACCTGACCATTGTGCTTGATGAGGTTTTTGATACGCACCAATTTGACGCAGCGCAGGCAGTCGCCGCTCGGCAATCCGATCACCTGATGCTAACCGGCATGGTATCGCTTCTCGGTATCGAAAAGGTTGGTCTGGAAATTATTGTCCCCAATGCTCCTGAGAGCGCGATTTCGCTGCATTTCAGGCCTGTCCCTCCTGCCGATTGGAATCTTTCCGGCATCTTTGCAGCATCAAATGAATCCCCATTACAATATTTATCTCTTACGCACAGCGAATTTGCGGTGATATGTGCTGAGACTGCAAACCAGCCAACCCGAATCAGAATGTCCGGCAGTCTTGCCGAGATGAAAATTGACGGCGTATGCATAGAGCGCGACTGGCGAGGCAAGGACTGCACGGTTAGCTGGCAAGCTCCGGAAAATATTCAGTTGCCCAGGATCGGCAGTGTATCGCTGGATAATTTCAGTTTTACGATGAATGTATCTCTTGCAGAACCGACGTTTAACGGAGCCATTGGCGGCAAGATTCACACCGGTTCATTTGTTCTGCCGCTAACAATGGTACTGCCGAGTGGCGGGGAAGCGTTGCAGCTGCGTGGAGACTTTGAGCCGATTCCGCTCAACGGACTTGCAGAAGCCGCTGGTTTATTGGGCATGGACACGGCTGCAATGAATATCCCGACCGACCTCGCCAACCTCGACAATCTGGTGCTCTCCGATTTCGAAAT
>JBARUR010000029.1:0-18943 GCA_049645845.1 Desulforhopalus sp.
AAGGAGTGGCATTGTTTTGATCCTTTTCATTGGGGTGAATGGCTGCTAAATTAATAATCGAGTGCAATGGTTTCCTGAACATATTCTTTGGCATTACTTTGATAGTAGTCAAGGATGTAAACGTTCAGCACCCAATATGCGCACGATCAGACCGCCGTGCATAGGCCAACTATAGCCCGTCGTCCTGCTTGTGTGCCTCTGGAGCACTGGTGAACGTTTACAGGTCAAGGGCTATACGAGCATTTTTCTATCCCCGGTAAACGGTTAGTCAAGGATTGTCCGCTCTTTGATATTCTTTCTGTAATTTTTCCACCAATGGGACATCGGCCGGAGACCATTTGAGAGATTGAAGTTGGTCGACCGGGAGCCAGACTATCAGGTCATGGTCGCGGTATTGAAAAATACCACTCTGATGGCGAACGCGATAGCTGATCAGTCTTATGGTCTTGGAGCCTTGTTTATTTGCAGGCTTGTTTGGTGAAAAACGATCTACTTCTTTTTCGGGGCTGGTCTCATACTCATAAATCGATTCAGCAAAAAAATCTCCTACAGTACAAAGAATGTCAAACTCTTCCAGAAGTTCTCTGGCGAGACATTCTTTTTCAGTTTCCTCCGACTCAAGCTTTCCACCCGGAAATTCCCAGTAGCCTGCCAAATGCCTGCCGGGCTTTCGCCGGGCGGCGAGGACAAGTCCGTCCTTTTCAATAATTGCCGCGGTAACCGTAATCATGGATGAACCGAATCCTGTTTTTTTTACCGAATGAAGATGGTATCTTGCGGTATTTCCCCTTTACCGAAAGATAAATATGAATTCTATAATATAACAACATAATTTGCAGGAGAAAAATATGAGTCTGCAGGAATCATTGAGAGAAGATCTGAAAGTTGCCATGAAGGCGAGAGATACTGATCGAACCGGAGCAATTCGTATTCTGATGGGAGAATTTGCCCGCCAGCCGGAAAAGGTATTGAGTGACGAACAGGTTATTGCCATTGTCAAAAAACTGATAAAATCGGAACGGGAGCTCCTGGCGGCACAAAACCAGGAAGGATCATCCTTTCTCACTATTATGGAGGAGTATTTGCCTAAACAGGCTAGTGAAGAAGAGATTTATACATGGGTTGAAAAGAATATCGACTTTTCTGCATATGGCAGCAAAATGCAGGCAATGAAGCCGATCATGCAGCATTTCGGCAGTGCTGTTGATGGTAATACCGTCAAAAAAGTGCTGCAGCGGTTTGATTGAGATCCTGTCTTTATACACCCCACAAGGGGGTACTCTTTTTAGTCCTCGTGCTTTGCGGGGATAAGTGCCTTAGCGTATATTCAAGTTATTAATGTTAAAAACAATCTCCGATTGTTGTTTTTTGCTACAGGCTTTTAGGAGCAAGGAACTAAAAAGCGACAGGTCGGTTCTTGTGACAGTTAAAAGGATGTTTATCTTTATCACTGAAAATAAAAGGCTCTGCATAACTGCAGTAAGCCGGCATCTGCAGGAAAAAATAAGTTTATTATTGGAGGAATAACGTGTTTCGAATTGTTCTGTTTTTAGCAACCAACCTGGCCATCCTTATTTTGCTTGGTATTGTTATGAGTGTATTTGGGGTTGATACCCGATCTACCTCAGGGCTGTTGTTTATGGCTGCGATCTTTGGCATGGGCGGCTCGTTCATCTCTCTGGCCATGTCCAAATGGATTGCCAAGAAATCAACCGGTGCGAAAGTTATCGTAAATCCGAGTAACCCGACGGAACAATGGCTCTATGACACCGTTCGGCGTATGGCAGAAAAAGCGGAGATCGGCATGCCTGAAGTGGCAATTTACGATTCTCCGGACATGAACGCCTTTGCTACAGGAATGAAAAAACATTCCGCTTTGGTAGCAGTTTCAACCGGTCTGTTGCAGAATATGAGCAAGGAAGAGGTCGAAGCAGTACTTGCTCATGAGGTTACCCATGTGGCGTGCGGCGACATGGTGACACTCACATTGATTCAGGGTGTTCTGAACACCTTTGTTATCTTTTTCTCCCGCATTATTGCAAATATTATCAGTAACTTCCTGAGCAGTGATGAAGAGGGACAGGGTTTAGGTTTTATGGGGTATATTGCGGTGACTATTGTGCTTGAAATTATTCTTGGACTGTTTGCCTCAATAATCGTTATGTGGTTTTCCAGAAAAAGAGAGTTTACCGCCGATAAGGGCGCAGCCTATCTCACCGGAAAAGAGAAGATGGTGAGTGCTTTACGGCGCCTGCAGGCCCACCACGAACCATCACATTTACCCGATCAGGTAGCTGCATTTGGTATCCGTGCTAAAAAAGGAGGCATGGCCTCATTGTTCAGAAGCCATCCACCCCTGGAAGAGCGAATTGCAGCACTTCAGAATCTGTAAGAAAAAGCCGTAAAAAACAAAAAAGAGGGTGGACATTCTGATTGTCCACCCTCTTTTTTTGAGTTTAGACTTGTTTCAGAGCCATTCGAGCGGCAATAACCAAAGGATCCCAAACTCCGCCGAAAGGGGGAGCATAGCTTAGATCAAGATAGAGCATGTCTTCAAGATTGAAGCCAGCATGAAGAGCAGTAGCAGCCGTATCAATACGCTTGGCCGATCCTCGTCCACCAACTATCTGTGCCCCGAGTAATCGACCGGATCCTTTCTCTGCCAGGATCTTGACGCATATCGGAGCAGTCCCTGGATAGTAGCGGGGTAAAGTATATCCATCAATTCGTCCAACAGCATATTTCAAGCCCAGTGATTTGATCTCGTTTTCATTCAATCCGGTCCTGGCACATTCGGTATTCATGAATTTAGTTATGGCCGTCCCCACTATTCCCGGGAAAGCGGCATATTTCCCGCCAATATTCATACCGGCTACTCTGCCCTGTTTATTGGCAACAGTTCCCAGCGCTACATGCACCGGTTTGCGGCTCACCAGATGGTACGACTGGGCGCAATCGCCGGCTGCCCATATGTTTGATGTTTCCGTTTTTTGCTGCTCATTCACCCGGATACTGCCTTTAGGCCCGAGCGGGATGTCGGCATCCTTTGCCAGCTGACTGTTTGGAGCTACTCCAAGTCCCAAAATGACAAGGTCGGAGGGAATGGTTCGTTTGTTGGTTATAACGCCTATTGCTTCCTTTGCCTGACCTGGTCCACCATTTTTTTGTGCAAAACCCTGCACCTCTTCATTACGGTATAACACAATGCCGCTTTCAAGCAGAGATTCGCCGAGCAGTTCTCCCATGTCCGGATCGAAGGAAGGCATCAACTGTGCGCCGCGCTGGATAATGGAAACTTTCAATCCTTTCAGATGCAGGGCTTCAGCCATCTCCAAACCTATGTAACCCCCACCGACAACCACTGCGGTTTGGGGCTTTTCTTCATCCAGAACCTGTTTTAAGCGTGATCCGTTTACCAGAGTGTTCACGTCGTGAATGTTCCGGCTGTCGATACCGTCAAGTTGTTGTCGTGCAGGACTAGCACCGGTTGCTATAAGGAGCTGATCATATTCTTCCCACCGTTCAGTTGACCCGGTCAGGTTTTTCACCAGCACCTTTTGCTGCTTTGGAGAGATGGCCAGAACCTCATGGCGGGTCAGTGCTGCGATATTAAATTTTTCACGAAACGTTTGGGGTGTTCGTGCAATCAGGGCATCTTCCGTGTCGACCAGTCCGGCGACATAATAGGGAATACCTCAGGCGGAAAAAGAGGTATGCGGTCCACGTTCAAATACAGTTATTTCCATTCCCGGCTGCAGTCTCCGAACGTTTGAAGCGGCACTCATACCTGCAGCATCGCCACCAATTACTATGAGTCTTTCCATTAGCTGTCTCCTGTTTCCTTCGTTATCCCTAGAATTGTGTGCCAGATTTCGTCCTGATTCCACCGTTTCAAGATAAGAACTGGCTGGGTATTGAGGAATTCCATGATTTTTTCCGCTTCACTTCGTAAAAGGCCGGACAGAATAAACCATTTTTGTTTCATAAATCCTTCCGTCCGCACTAAATCCTTCATCACGTCATAATGAATATTGGCAACCAGCAGGTCGGTGGTGACGCTTGTATGTTCTTCAGCCCGGCCATTGATGACAAGAATATGGTCGTCCTGATTGTTCAGTGTTACGTTGGTTTGAGCTGTCCGTGTCGCCAGGTAATTATAATCGACAGCGACAACTTTTTCGCAGCCAAGTTTTGCGCCAGCAAGGGCAAGAATTCCAGTTCCGCAGCCCAGATCAAGCATGGTCTTTACTCTCTTGCCGGCACAGGCGATATCGATCGCCTCAAGGCAGGCCTGGGTGGTAGGATGAGTGCCGTTGCCGAAGACGACGCCTGAATCAAGCGTGATAGCTATATCATTTTTGCCGGGAGATGCTTTGATCCATGTTGGATTAAGAAGAAAACGTCCTATGCGTACAGGTTCAATATTGCCACCCTGCCATTGTGCATAAGTCATTTCATAATTATCCAGGAGCTTAAGGTCTGGAAAACCTGATAATATTTCCTGCACCTGACTTTCTGCCGGCTGGGTAAAAAAGAGAAAACTGAAATTGTCTTCCACCCAGTTACCGATAAAATTCTCGTTTTTAATCACATGCAGAGCGGGAATTGTTCCTTCGATATAGTAAATGAATAACAGAGTGTCTGGTCGAAGGAGCGGGGATGGTGATTGCATGATGAGCGTCAATATTTGATTTTAGTCAGAAAAGCCATCATCTCATTGAGCATATTTTTCACCTGGCCACTGTCGATTGCTTCGTGTTTTTCTTTAGCTGCAGCGTCACAGAGTTCGAGCCAGGAGATGATCGCTTTGTTGTCCTGTCTGTCGTAGAGTTTCTTTTTGTATGCTTCGCCGGTCAACTGAAGTCCTTTCTTTGGAATTGCTTTGCCCTGAATTTCATTGTGTATGGCAATACCTCTGGCCTGGCACAAATTGCTGAGATGTTTCTCAAGAATGACACCGCAGATAATTGCTGCCGATGTGAAATTACCCTGATCGAACTGAACCCTCGCAAGACGGAGCATATCAGTCAAAATATCCCTGGCAACAGCCCCCTGCGTTGTTTCGAGCCAATTGCCCTGTAATTCTCTTTTTGCAGCAGTAAGCATGCCGAGTCCTCTTCTGGTACGGCTTGCTGTGTTATGGGTAACTTCTGTTTTGAAGCTTTGGTAATAACTGCTGACTTCTCCAAAGACGCGACTGAGGAACGAAAGGGTGGTGATTCTGAAATCATGGAATTTTTGTTCATTTACGAACGTTTTTGACTGGCCCTCTGCTGTTTCAGTGGCGAGAACTTTTTCTCCCATTGTTATGATTGCTGCAGCCTGGGTAATAAGCTCGTCCTGGTTTTTCATGGTCTTTTGGTCTCTGTTCAAAATTGGCGGATCAAATGAGTTGATCAGATTAGCTTGAGATATTGAATCTTATCTCTATCGAGATAAGCTTCTCCCATATACTCTGTTCTGGGAATTTTATCATCTTTGGATTGAACCTGGTGGTCTTTTATTTGTCCGGGGCAAGTTTAAGGGCAGTGCTGTTTTTAAGTGTTTCCAGGATAAAAGAGGTTTTGACGTTTTGGATTCCAGGAATTCCCGAGAGCTTGTTGTTAACGAAATCGGTATAGCTGTGCATGTCTTTAACGGCCACCTTCAGGAGAAAATCAACCTCACCGGTCAGTTGATGACATTCAAGTACTTCATCCATTTGGGTCAGACGTTCTTTGACATTCTGAAGGGAGGAAATCTGGTGGTGACTCAGGCAGACCATGACGATGGTCTGGATGCCGAATCCAGCCTGCTCCCGGTTCAGGACAGCGACATATTTTTCGATTATTCCCGATGACTCCAAACGACGTACCCGCTCCAGGACAGCAGGCGGCGATAAACCTATCTCCTGAGCCAGTCGGGCATTGGTGATACGACCTTCTTCTTGAAGAATAGTCAGAATCTTTTTATCTGTTGCGTCAAGCATTTATGATCAATAATAGGGGTCGGGTAACTATCTGGTAAGTGAGACTGCAATATAGCGAATTTTCTTCTAAAACAAAAGAAGATACTTAATTTTCTTAAGTTGTCAGTTTCTTTTCTTTGAGTAGGATATATGAGCAAATGCCGGAAGCATACTGCCTGCAGTTGAAGTATAATAGAAATCGCAGAAAGTTTGTTTATGTTGCTGTAGTTACCGATTATTCGATTGATGATCGGCAGTCCGCCCGGTAAACCGAGGTTGAAAGACCACCTTAAAGCCATATACCTTTCATGTTGATATCGTCCTTCTATATAGTCAATGCATTGATCCTGCTTTCAGGTCTTTTGGTTTTTCGCAAAGGTAGCGGCGAAAGAAACTTTTCCCTCACACTGATCCAGGCATTGTTGATTTTGCCGCTTCTTTCCATTGAATATTTATACGTTGCATCTCATTGGGATTTCCAGGCTATTCAGCTCATTCTCTTTTCGGATACAGTATTTATACTTATCTGGTTTTCTCTAGCGCTGCGGCTGGGGCAGGCAACTCGATCATTTATTGATGACTTCAGACAGCACTTTATGATTGAGGTCTTGTTGGGAGTAATATTTTTGATCACATCAGGATACTTTATAATACATTCCTCTCCAGTGGAACTTGCTGAAACCAGACTGGATTTTCGCATCTATGGGGTTGTCTATTTTTTGACTGTTCTGATATTGATTGCCGCCCTCTATGCCGCCTGGAGATTGGAACAATTCTGGCGTCCCTTGAGCAGTGCAAGGAGATGGGAATATAAATTTCTGGTGGTTGGATGTTATCTGGTATGCGGAGCTTTGGCATGGTCCAGTTCCTATCGACTCACATATTTGACCATACTTCCTGAGCATCTACAGCTTCTGGCAATATTACTGCTTTTTGGTTGGGCAATGATGTCGTATGCTGTTTTTCATTACAGATTGCTCAACCGTAAAATATTTGTGTCTCGAAAAGTAGTGTATGCCTTTGTGGTCCCTTCCCTTCTTGCAGGCTACCTTCTTGGTTTCGGGGTTATCTCACTGATTATGCGAACTTTTGGCTTGCAGATGTCTTTTGTCCTGAAATGGCTCTTTCTGGTACTGGGACTGGTCGGGGTAGGTCTATTTGCATTCTCTGGAAAAATTCGCCGCAGGGTTCAGTTTTTTATAAGTACTCACTTTTATATCAATAAATATGAATACCGTGATGAATGGCTGGCGCTCTCGTACCAACTTCAGGGGGCTTTAAGTGAAGCAGAGGTGGTGGATGCCTTGCAGGAGGTGCTGACAAAAAGTCTTTATACTACTGAAATTTATATATGGCTTGAAGGGACTGGAGCTGGAAAGGATTTAAAATTGATTTCTTCTCCTTATCCCGATATGAATTACGCACATAATATTGCATCAGATGACTTACTGGTGCGCTATTTATCAAAACACTCCTATTTTCATATTGAAGAAAAAGAACCGGATCGATTATGGGAGGAAGTAAAAAATCAGAAGGAGTCCTTCATTACTTCGCTGCAGCTCACCCTGTTTGCTCCTCTTTCCATCGGCAGTCAGCTTGTTGGGCTCGTTGGTCTCGGACCGGAGTTTACCGGTGGAAAATATGGTCATGATGATTTTGACCTGTTAACGGCTCTCGGCAGTCAAACAGCTTCGGCACTGCTCGCGGTACGAATGGCTGAAGAACTGGCGCATACCCGGGAACAGCAGGCCTGGCATCGGTTATCAGCTTTCGTTCTTCATGATATTAAAAATGCAGCCACCATGCTTTCGTTGCTCCTCGAAAATGCATCGGACCATATTCATGAACCGGAATTTCAGAAGGATATGCTCGAACTTGTTGGCGATTCCTTGACAAGGATGGGAAGAGTAGAGCAGCGGTTGCATACTCTGCAGGATGAAATCAATCCAAACTGGCATAGAATAGAACTCGGAGGGTTTTTGCATGAGTGCAGCAAATTGATAGCAAAGAAACTGCCTTCTTTACATATTACTGTTCATTGCCCTGAACAGATGTGGATAAAAACAGACCCGAAGCTTCTCTCTTCCGTTTTGGAAAATCTACTTCTCAATAGCTTTGAATCGGGAGGAAAAACTGCCTTTTTAAAAGTGCGGGAGAATTCTGGTGAAGCGGGGCAGGCCGTTATCGAATTGCTTGATAATGGGCCGGGAATTGAGCCGGAGTTGCTTCCGGATATCCTTTTTGAACCATTTAAGACCAGCAAGAAAGGAGGAAGCGGTATTGGCCTCTGGCAGGTTAAGAGATTAGTAGCCAGTCTTAATGGGACAATTTCCGCAGGAAACATTCAAAACGTCGGTGCAGAATTTACTCTTAAATTACCTCGCACAAGTGTCGGGAATTTTTACAACTGAAATGGCCCAAGCTGGAGAGTCTTTGTTTGAAGACGCAAAAAGCCTCTGGAGACCCAGAGGCTTTTTGCTAAAAGAGGAGGGTTATGCTTTTTTTGCTTTTCTTCTGCGGGCTACTATTATGCCGGTGAGTCCAAGACCCATAAGGATCATTGTAGCAGGTTCCGGTACAGGCTCGTAATCTACTGTTAGGATTGATTCCTTTAAATAGAAATCACCCCATACAGATCCAACCGTCACCTTATAAATACCATCATACAGAGAATCAACGCCTATGTTATAAGTTTTAATGCCGGTATCTATCTCACCTATATCCCACGTACCATCTTCACCATATCCAAAGGCAAATTCTTTTTTCCAATCTTTATCATCTATGAATTTGAGTTCAATAGTAGCTGAGTTAATCACATAAGCATCATAATCAATGGTAAACAAATGGTTCCAGGTGACGTAATCAAATAAACCATTTAATTTATTGACGGTACCATATCCATGGCTCACATAATCTTCAGCTGCATATGTGCCGCTTTTGGTAAACATTGTTGTGTCTGTAAGAGTTAAAGCACCGGCAGTTCCAATCGAGCCGGCAATCAGCAACATTGCACTTAAACCAATTAATGATTTTTTCATTTTATTGCTCCTTCCGTTTTTTAATTCCATCTAAAACCATGAGAATTTGGTTTAGATATTTAATTATTTGTACTATAGTTAGCAATCATCATGCCATGTGGCGTAACAGTTTGATATAGTAATATAATATTTCATTTTTAAGATTTTGATATTTGAACTGTAAAGTAATTCGACACCATTGAAAAAAGAGGATCGCTATTGTGCTTCGATGGGAATCACTTTATAAATCAAGCAATTATGATGAAAAATGGAAGAGAAATGGAAGTACTGTGATTTTTAATGAATATGTCTTAATTAAGAGGTGTCGAGATATTTAACAGTAGTTTCACCTGATGTTTACCAGAACGTCCAACTGCCGGTAGTTAAGATATAAATACCTAAGCCAAAATTAGTTACACCATGAGCAATGATTACCCCTTTGAGTTTTTTTTGCCAAATCAGGAGTAAACCGTAAAGCAGGCCGGCAATTATGCCGACAATGATTCTGTGATGCTCAAGGCCAAAAAGAAATGCCACACCTAGAAAAGAAAACCAGGTGAAGGCCCCTATGGGTACGGTACGAAAATCAGGATTGATTAGATACCGCATCAAAAAAGAGCGCCAAAACAGTTCTTCCATGATAGGAACAATAACAGACGAGCCAATGAGTCTCACAGAAATCAATAATATCGCGGCGCTTTGATTTTCACCTAATCCATAGGGGTCAAACCCTGCACTCTCGCCAATTTGAAAGAAATACTTCTCCGGTGCAATCCAGATAACCAAGACCAGAAGACCACAGAGAATGGCTGAAAATAATTCGCGAAAAGAGAGATCGGAAGAAAAATCAGCTTTGTATTTGTTCCGCCAGTACCAGAGTAGAGCTCCGACCAGGAAAGTCTTGGCTATGTAGAAATATGAACTCAAGTCCGGGAAGTAGCGAGCCGGCTCAGTCAATAATAAAAAGAGGACAAAGGGCGCGGCATAAGGGAACCAGGGCTTTGCCGGGAGTTGCTTTAACCACTCGTTCTGTATTTGCATTAGTTTGTGCTTATCTCATGTTTTTTCAAAAGGTCATGCAGTGTAGGGCGGCTGACCTCAAGGAGTTTGGCGGCTTGGCTGATGTTGTTACCACTTAGGGCGAGAGCACGACGGACAGCATTTTTCTCTGCTGTCTCCCGAGCTTCTTTTAAAGTGGAGAGTTTTTGTTCTTCGGCATTGAAGGAAGAGTTTTCCAATCCGAGATCAGCGGGAGTAAGAACATTATCCATTGTAGTTCCCAGCGCCCGGCGGATACGATTTTGGAGTTCGCGAACATTTCCCGGCCAGGTATGAATGGTCAGGGCTCCCATAGCTGATGGAGCAAACGATAGCTGTCCGCGACGAAGTTTTTGCGACTCCTCTCTCAGAAAATTGTGGGCCAGAAGCAGGATATCTTCCTGCCGTTCCTGTAGATCAGGGATCCTCAGAGGCACAACATTGAGGCGATAGAAAAGGTCTTCACGAAAAGTTTTCTGTTTGACGGCATTTTCCAGGTCAATATTAGTGGCCGCAATAATTCGCACATTGAGCTGAATCGTTTTTGTTCCTCCAAGCCTTTCAATGGTGGATTCCTGGAGAAACCGCAGTATTTTAACCTGCAAGAGCATGGGTAACTCACCTATTTCATCCAAGAAAATAGTCCCTTCATCGGCGAGCTCAAATTTACCGATTTGACGACCGCTTGCTCCGGTGAAGGCACCTTTCTCGTGACCGAAAAGTTCACTTTCGAGCAGGTTTTCAGGAATAGCGCCGCAGTTGATGATGATCAACGGATGATCGGACCTTCGGCTTAGTGTATGTACCGCTTTGGCCGCCATCTCTTTTCCGGTTCCGGTATTACCGGTGATAAGCACAGGATAATCCGTCTTGCTGGCATGTTGAAGATGCTCAAATAAAATATTCATAATCGGAGAAATACCGAGCATTCCACAGAGAGAACCACTATGGCTACGCTGAAGATGCCGATTTGCCTCTTCAAGTTCATGGATTTTGAATGTACGGCAGAGAATTATTTTGAGTATCTTTAGATCAATGGGTTTTGCGTAAAAATCGGCGGCTCCGAGTGCGATGGCTTTTATGGCATTTTCATCTTCAGCATTACCGGTAATGACTATTACTTTGGTGTGGGGGGCGAGTGAGCCAATTTGCTCAAGGAGCGCAAAACCCTGTTGAGAGGTGTCAGGGTGGGGAGGCAGGCCAAGGTCCAAGGTTGCTACCGGGAAAACACCGGAAGCAAGAAGAGGTTTCGCCTGTTCTGCGTCAGAGGCGATAGTGATTTCATATTCTTTGTCCAGACCCCAGCGAAGCTGTTTGGCTACTGAATGCTCATCTTCAATAATAAGGAGTTTCTTCTTCATGATTTATCTATAAAAGCTACATTGCTAAGTAGATATCCGACATGAGTTTTGTCAGGAAAAGAAGATACCAGATTTATTTATTAAAAAAAGAGTAATCGACACTGGTGCTCTTCTGGTATGACTTTGACTGCAAGTCCGAAGGATAATTTGGTAAGAAAGGAGGTGAAAAGCAGAAGGGAATCTGGAAATTGAATTATCTTTTTGGTTTTTCCTCCTGATCATTTTCCGGTTTCTCATCATTCTTAACAGCACTATCCACATCATAGAGCTGTTTTGCCGCCAGCAGCAAAAAAGGAATGGTTGCCAAGGGGGCAAAAGTTGGAGCTGCCTGAGCCAGGCTCTGTAAGAACGGCTGAGTGAAGTGAAGTTCCGGGACGATATATTTTAGGCCGCAATAACTGCCTGTTGCCAGGAGAATATTTATCCACCAGGGTATACGAAATGGCTTTCCGGCAGATTGAGATTCTGATTCTGTCGATTTACTGTTTTTTACGATCATTATGTTAATACCAGCTGGACCATTTCCCGCACCTGGGGATGAGGATCACTTTGAAGAGAGCGAATAAGCGTCATCGCCTCCGAAGTGCCTATTATACCAAGGATAGAAACTGCTTCTCCTCGTATTATAGGATTTTCACTGTCGAGCAGTTTGACCAGTGAGGGAATAGCAAGCGCAGGTTTGTCCGGTTGTATTGCCTGTAGTTCTTCGAACAGAACGGTAACACCAAGCCGCACGTTGAACCTTTCATCGAGAAGGATGTCTCCCGTCCATTCATAATATTGAGGATCGCGGCGGAACATTGCTATAATATTTTCTACATGGCCCTGGTCAAGAAAATCGGCAATAACTTTCTTCAAATCATGGTCACTGACTTCGCTTTTAGTTGGTTTCATGGTCTTCTATGATAAAGTGATTCTGCATAGAAAACCACTACAATAAGAGTTTTTGTCAAACAGTACCCAGCTGCATTGTGAATGGGCGTCGAAATTATATCGTTAAAAAAAATCTTCTTGAGAGTTTATCAAATGATTGAAGTAGATATACCAGGTGGAGCATCTTTAAGGCTTTCACATCTTGTGCTTGACTATAATGGAACCCTGGCTCGTGACGGAGAGTTGCTTGCAGGGGTAGCGGAGAAGATGAAAGACCTTTCGATTCATCTCCAGCTTCATGTTATTACAGCTGATACGCATGGAACAGTAACAAAAAAGTTGGCAGGATTGCCCTGTTCGCTCCAAATCATCGGCCTCACTGAACAAGATAAACAGAAGGAAGCCTATGTCCGGCAACTTGGCGCGGATAAAGTGGCGGCGATCGGCAATGGCCGAAATGATTGGCTCATGCTGAAAGAAGCGGCTCTGGGTTTTGTTCTGGTTCAAGAAGAGGGGGCTTGTGTTGCGGCGATCCTTCAAGCTGATATTATGTGCACGGATATCCTTGATGCCTTTGATATTTTACTGATTCCAGCCAGACTCAAAGCGACACTTCGCAATTAAAAGTGTTGGAGGATGTTTTTGGGTAAAATTTGTCGATCAAGCGCACTCTTTGCGCACTTAACAGATTTAATTTATGAATTTTTTTAGTAAATAACTAAAATAGTAACAATAATTATTCAATTGTATGTTGGCATATCCCCTGCAGTACCGATAACAGCAAAGGTCCGATCTGAGTACGAGGGGATTATCATGACGATTCGAAGTGTTATAATTGCACTTATATTGATTATAGTATTGCCCGGTTATGCTGAGAATTATTTTGCAGCACAGGATGAAAGCATCTGGGAAAATGTCTCTTCGGAGGATATCTTAAAGGGCACTGAGACCTTTACTGCCGGCACTGTTGTTTCTTACCTTCCTGATGGTGCCAGGTCTATACTCATCGAGCGGAATCAATATTTTATTTCAGGAGGCAACTGGTTCCAGCCGGTCATTAAAGATGATCAAGTAGCATTTCTGGTTGTCTTTGCCCCGATTTAACTTTATGAATGTGCAACTGCTCCTGCGACTGGTATTTGATCGTTCTGCAGGTCCATGGCCACGAGAAGGGCATAGTGACCATTAAGCTCGAGTAGTTCCTCGTGATTCCCCTGTTCGACGATTTTGCCGTGGGCCATGACCACGATATGATCCGCCCTTCTGATAGTTGAAAGCCGGTGGGCGATGACCAGCGACGTCCTGCCTTTGAAGCTGTCGGCTATTGCCTGCTCAAGGATATTTTCCGATTCGGTATCTATGGCGGCTGTTGCTTCGTCAAGAACCAAAATTGCAGGATCGCGGCACAGTACTCTTGCAAAGGAAAGGAGCTGTTTTTCCCCGGTTGACAATTCCAGCCCTCCTTCTCCAATCACGGTATCAAGCCCTGATGGGAGCTTGTCTACAAATCTATTCATACCGGTTTGATCCAGAATAGCCTGGATCTTTTCCCTTGAACTCCCGGTATCCATAACGATGTTAGCCAGGAGAGTGTCCTGAAGAATAAACACATCCTGAAGAATTACACCGACTATGGTGCGGAGCTGCCTTAGTTCAAAGGTGGAAATATCTTTGTTGTCAATGTTAATTGAACCTTCCTGAGGGTCATAAAAACGAAGCAGCAGATTAACAAGAGTTGTTTTGCCGGAACCTGTTGTGCCGACCAGGGCAACGGTTTGGCCTGGATATAAGGTGAGGGAAACATCGTGCAATATAGGATTATCGGGGGTGTAGCCGAAGCGGATATTTCTGAAATCGAGTCTTCCTTTAGTTTTCTGTAACTGTAGGGGCTGCGGGAGTTGCTGAATGTCGCTTTTTGTGTCAAGCAGCTGAAAAATACGTTCGGCGGAAGCCATCGCCGACTGGACAACGGAGTACTTTTGGGCCAGCTCCCGGAGGGGCTGAAAAAAAAGCCGCATATAGGAGATAAAGGCAACCAGCTCACCCAGGGTCAGACGGTTCTGCAGCACTTCGCCGCCGCCGTACCAAAGAATAATTGCAACGGCTGCAGAACTCATAAATTCCGTGAGAGGCATGAAGGTGCCGAAGAGCTTGATCTGCCTCAGGGTTCGGTGCAGAAATCCTTCACTGAGACTTTCATAGCTCTTCCTGCTGGTTTCCTGTCTGCCGAAAAGCTGGAGAATGGCTATTCCCGAAAGGGTCTCCGCCAAAAAGCTATTAAGTCTTGCCAGCTGAGTACGAATTTCCCTGAACCGTTCTCTGGCAATTCGGGCAAACAGAATGGTAATGATAAGAACGAGCGGGATAAAAAGAGCCATGAGTGAAGCAAGGCGCGGATTCATCCAAAAAAGAATGACCAGAATCCCAAAGAGGCGTAGCAAATCGTTAAAAAGTGTGACTATGACTGAAGTGAACATTTCGTTCATATTCTGGATGTCATTGGTCAATCGCGTGACCAGCCTGCCCGTGGGGTTATTGTTGTAGAAGCGAAGATCCAGCTGCAGAAGGTGATTGAACAACCGTTGGCGGATGGAATGCATGCAGGACTGGCCAACCCATTCGAGCACGAGAATCTGGCAAAATGATGCCAGAAAGACTCCGACTATCAGGATGCCGTAATGAACAGCTTTTTCAGCAAGCCCGGCAAGTCTTTCTTCAGTAGGCAGGTTAACGGCGGTAATATAACTGTCGATTGCCGTCTGGACAAGATAGGGAAGAGTAAGAGTTGCCCAGGTGATTAAAAAAGAGATGAGCACAGCAAAACTGACACCCAGCCAGTAAGGCTTGGTAAACTCAAGGATTCTTTTCCAGAGATGAAAATCGCTCAGGGAGCCTTGCTGCCCTTTTTCAGAATAGCCGTAATCCATCATGGCAGTGTTGACTCCTTTGCAGCATTCTGAGTCATCTGCTTTAAAAACATAGACTGATAAAGTAAATTCTCCTCCAGGAGCTGTTCGTGGTTCCCCTCACTTTCAATAGAACCATCGGCAAGAATTATAATCCGATCGGTCATCGACAGGAGTTTGATTCGATTGGAGACGATCAGCACGGTTTTACCTTCAAAATGACGTCTGAGACCGGCGAACACCTCATGCTCGGTAGCCACATCAACTGCTGACAAACCGTCATCGATGATCAATACCGGCCTGTCGCAAAGAAGTGCCCGTGCCAGGGCCAGCCTCTGCCGTTGTCCACCGGAAAGCTTGACCCCGCGTTCACCTGTCAGCGTATCATAGCCGTCCTTGAGCTCCAGGATATCCTCGTGGATAGCCGCGTTAACAGCCGCTTGGATGATTTCCTCCCGGCTGGCATCAGCCCGGCCAAGAGCGATATTTGCCGCGATGGTGTCGGAAAACAGCACGGGTTCCTGGCCGACGTATCCGATATGCGAGCGAATAAATTGCAGAGGAAGCTGGTTGACATCGGTTCCTCCAAAAAACAATGTACCGTCTTTAAGTGGATAAAGACGGGCCAGGAGCTTGCACAAGGTTGATTTTCCCGAGCCGGTGCGTCCGGTTATGCCGTGTATTCCAGGACCAAGAGAGAGTGTCAGGTTGTCAAGAACAGGAGACGATTGGGAAGAGTAGCTGAACGTGAGGTTGTTAAGTTCAAAACCAGGCCTGTTGAACATTTCAGGTTCGGAGGGGAGAACAGGATCCGGCAAAACTGACCGGCTGTTGACCAGATCATAGATGCGGCCAAGCGAAGTAAGTCCACGCTGCACCAGATTTGCTACCCATCCGATGGCCATCATCGGCCATATCAGCATGTAAAGATAGGTTATAAAGGCAACAAAATCGCCAAGGGTTATGGTATTTGTAATGACCAGACGGCCGCCAAAAAAGAGAACCATCAACATTCCGATACTGCCGATAAGAGTGGCAAGCGGGCTGATCAAACCCTGGATTGTGGCAACCCGAAGATTACTTCGGACATATTCTTTGCCGAGTGTATCGAACCGTTCTGTTTGAAAATTCTCCATGGTATAGGCTTTGATTAAACCAACGGAGATAAGCGTCGATCGTGAGAATTCAGTCAGGGCGGAAAATTGTCCTTGTACAGTTGCAAAACGTTTATGCAGCTTGCCGGACAGAATGCGGGTAGAGACGGCCAGCAACGGCATCGGCAGCAGGGCTAAAAAAGTAAGGCCGGGATGAATGGCCACCATAAAACCAATTGCGGCAAGAGACATAACCAGGGCGTCGATGGCAGCAACCATACCCATCCCGCAGGCCATCTGTACTGCAGAAAGATCGTTGCTGGAATGGGCCATGAGATCGCCGGTACTGTGTTTCTCAAAAAACGGCATATCCATTTTCAGGATATGCGAAAATATACGGTTCCTGATGGCCCGTTCAAGAAACCGGGAAAAACCGATTATCAGATAACGCCAGGTAAAGCGAAGAACGACCACCAGGGAGGCAATGACGAGAATCATCCCGCCTAGCTTCAGCAACCCGGTAGTCGTGATTGTCAAGGTCTCCAGCCCATCAACCGCATGTTTAATGATCCTCGGGATTGTCAGTTGTAGCAAATCGACCAGGATCAATGCAGAAAAACCAGCTGCCAGCCGCAAGCGGTTGCTTCTGAAGGTAGGCAACAGGAGTTCACGAAGCTGAATGAACGGCACCCGCCTGGATTCGGTTGTCTTTGCAGAAGTGGGATTTGTTTTAATCAAAAGGTCTGCCTGATTATTTTCAGTAACTATGCGAGAAAATTTTTACACAAACGGAGATATTAATGATCGATTGGGTGAATGTCACTCTAAAAACAGGTTCAATCAATGATACCTGACAGCAATGATGGAGCATAAATAACCAACAATTGATCGAGCCGCTTGCAAATATGGTTGCTTGGGGCTAGAGTGTTTTTCCTTAAGATGAAGTGCTGCAAGTGCAATCGGTGCAGTACTATTAAGAGAAGTCAGAAATTTTATCCTTTATAAGAAAAATGCTTACAACACTTTTAACCTATTGCGCAGTAGGTGCCATTGCCGGCATTCTAGCCGGTCTGCTCGGCATTGGTGGTGGTTTGGTTATCGTTCCTATGCTGGTGTATGTTTTCGCTCTCAATAATATTCCTCCCGAACTCACGATGCATCTGGCCCTGGCGACCTCCATGGCGAGCATTATGTTCACCTCGATTTCAAGTTTTATGGCTCATCATAAGCGCGGGGCCGTTCGCTGGAACGTGGTGAAAAGGATAGTATTCGGTATTTTGACAGGTACCTTTCTCGGATCCTGTTTTGCGTCGGCGATGTCTACTAATTTCCTCAAAGTATTTTTTGTAATTTTTCTTTATTTTGTTTCTCTCCAGCTCCTCTTCAATAAAAAGCCGAAAGGTGGACGCGATCTACCGGGAAAAGCCGGGATGTTTGGAGTGGGAAACGGAATTGGTGTGGTATCAAGTCTTGTCGGTATTGGCGGAGGAACTTTATCCGTGCCGTTTATGCTCTGGTGCAACATTCCGGTGCATCACGCCATTGGCACTTCAGCTGCCATCGGCCTGCCGATAGCGATAGCCGGAACCGTCGGCTATATAATCAATGGCTGGAATGCCGCTGCGCTGCCGCAGTACTCTGTTGGCTATGTTTATCTGCCGGCGCTTATCGGTATTGCCGCTATTAGTGTCCTGACCGCGCCACTTGGCGTAAAACTCGCCCATAGCCTGCCTGTGGATCGATTGAAGCGAATTTTTTCTCTTCTGCTCTTTGCCGTTGCCACCAGGATGTTAATGGGAATTTTTTAATATTTACGGCGCCATCAAAACAGAAATCCCGGCAGAGTTGCAGCCGTTTGAAGTTACCTTGTTTGTGCTACTATCCATTTTAGAAGACAGCCTGTCTGTGGCTTGTTCTTCCTTCCTTTATTATATCCTTCCAAAGCCCTTTTAACCTGCAGAGTTTTAAAATGGCATTATAAGTTTAGTTTTAATGTGCAATAAATAAATTTTATTTGACCTAGGTCAAGGAAAATTTGACAGGAATGTGCGACTATGTAGCAAGCCTACTAACCCGCATTTCTCATGAACATTGTGTTTGATTTTCAGAAAATATTCGTTTTTCAAGGGATTCGACCTTGTTTCAATTATTCTCTAAATCAACACAATGTTCACCAAAGGTCAGTCCATGCGGCGCCATCTTCGGCAGTATTTTGGTAGTGAACATAGCCTACTATGGTTCACTACCAAAAACTTTGAAGCTGACGCCGCCTGAACTGATGAGAAATAGCGGCTAAATATACTTCAACAACAGTAACCATATCCTGGAGCCGCTATGCCAATTTTCAGCTATCTCGCCATACCTAAAAACGGAGCCAAGGAAACACTGTGCAAGGAACTCTCAGCTCTGGAGAATTGCCGCATCATTCCAGCCGACAATCATGAAGTTATTATTCTTATCACAGATACACCGGACGAAATAACCGAAGAAACACTCCAGGAAAACCTGAAGAACCTGCAGTCACTGCAGTCTCTGAACCTGGCCTTTGGCTCTGATGAAAATTAAGGGAAAGAAAGAGGTGACTATGAAACTGGACAGACGACAATTTATTCAATGTGCTGCAGCAACCAGCGCGGTTGCAACGGCCGGTGCATTATTCCCGGGAATCAGTTTTGCGGACTGGCCGAAAATCACCGGCAACTCGGGA
>JBARUR010000030.1:0-6611 GCA_049645845.1 Desulforhopalus sp.
CTTAGGCCGCAATCATTGCATCGGAATAGATGCCCATCTGCCTAGGCCCTGCCTGCCCCTCCCTTGTCACATAGACGTGGCCGGTAATGATAAGGCCAACCTCACCACGGCTGAGTTCCTCCATATAGCCACATAGCTGATCTTTCACCGTCCCATCAAGTCCTGCCATTGCTTCGTAGGTTGCAGATCTTACAAAACGGTTTTTTAACTTCATCCCATTGAGCTCTGTTGTTTCAAATAAACAGGACATCTTCCTTTTTTCTCCTTTATTATAGATTGGTTCAATATTTTCGGATACTTTGCTTTCACACGGACTCAAATAAGCAGTTGCTGTCTTCAATCTCCCTTACGCCGGAAATAGGTTGTTGATTTTACAGGCGGCGCAGGCAGCGCCGAACCCGTTGTCGATATTCACCACCGTCACGCCGCCGGCACAGGAATTGAGCATGCCCAGAAGGGCAGAAAGTCCCGAAAAGCTGGCGCCGTATCCCACCGAGGTGGGTACCGCGATGATCGGCTGCGCCACCAGCCCCCCGACGACGCTGGCCAAGGCTCCCTCCATGCCAGCCACCACGATGATGACCCGATCCTTCCGGATCTCTTTCAGTCGGTCGAAGAGCCGGTGGACGCCGGCCACACCCACATCGGAGATAATCCGAGCCCGGCTACCCAGCATCTCGCAGGTCGCACGGGCCTCCTCGGCTACTGCGAGGTCGGATGTCCCGGCGGTGATGATACCGATCACCCCTTCCCGATAGGCAATCTCGCCCTTGACATAGCTCAGGGTCCTGCCCAAGGGATTGTATTGAGCCTGCGGACAGGCAGACTGAACATGCCTGGCCATCTCGACCGGAACTCGGGTGGCCAGGACATTGCTATGAGCCTTCATCCGAAGGAAAATCTCGGTCACCTGTTCCGGGGTCTTGCCTTCGGCATAAATCACTTCGGGAAATCCGTTCCTAAGGGATCGGTGCAGGTCGATCTTTGTGTGGCCGATGTCCAGAAAAGGAAAATCGCGAAGCCTTTCCAACCCTTGTTCCACATTCAGGCTGCCGGTCTTGATGCCGGTCAACAGTTCTTTCAATATTTCTCGTTTATCCATAGTTTTATTCTTGTCTTTTGGAGGAGTTCTGATTCAGGTCCGCATGCGGTAGCCGGCCAGATCAACAGCTATATAGCGATAGTCCAGTGCCTTTAGCCTTCTATCTATTCCATGTTTCATGTCCGCTTTGAGCAGAGGACTCTTGATGCCAAGCTCCTGCAATGCCCTGAGTCCGTGACGGACGTCGTTCAGGTTACCCGCTTAGTCCTGTTGAGTACATGACGGATCTTCTTCATGAGAAAGGGTGTAAAAACCACGTCCATTGCGCCTTTCTCCATCAATAGATCCATGACCACTCCCCGTATCTCTGGGGTCATGTCGTCGATATTGCACTACAGGAGGCGCGCAGGCTTTACTTTATCGACGGCGGCAGAGGTCATCGGACGGGCCAGGATGGCGGCGCCAGCGGATGTGGTGGTTTCCTCATTCACCCCGCTGTGGGTGGTGGGTATCCCCTCAAGGATCAAAACCGTGGCCGGCGCCGGTAGCGGGGATTAGTCCATGGGGTTCCCGGTCCTGTTGCGTCGAATGCACCGAGGCATGGGTGTAAAGTTCTCTTTCCTTCAATATCACGTCCACCCGGGTGCCGAAGATCCCTTTCCGAGAATCGGTGGCGATTTTGAGCTCAAATTCGTGGCCCAGGCCCAGGTTGGTTATTGCAGCCAGGTTAATGTCTTCGCTGATCCCGGAAAAGCAGTCATAGAAAAGTATCTTCATCTTTAAATGTTACTTTGGTCCCATAAACGCCCTTGGACTAGGAACCGTCCGCAACGAAAAAGAACGTTGCGGACGAATTCAGGGAGCTACTTCGGCTCTATCTTGAACATCTGCCTGGCGATGACTAGCCGCTCCTTTAATCCGGGCCCTTCCAACTCGGCGGCGACGTTCGCAAGAAAGTCCGGGATCTGAATCTGCTGAGGACATTTGTCAAGACATTCGCCGCATTCGACGCACTGGGAAGCGTAACTCGACTCTCCGCCGGTTAGCTCGCCGCCCATTTTGAGGGCGTAGAGGAACTTTGCCTCCTCCGCGTTGCCGAACATGTGCATTTTGTTGTACGCCTCGAAACAACCGGGAATCGATACGCCCGAAGGACAGGGCATGCAGTATCCGCAGCCGGTGCACCCGACCTTCATTAATTCGTGGAACTTCCGGCCGGCCCGTTCCACCAGGGCCAGATCCTCTTCAGCAAGGGCATTGGCATGGGCCGTATCCGCAATGGAGAGGTTTTCCACGATGTGGGCTTCCTCGTTCATGCCGGAGAGAATCACCGTTACCTCCGGGTGGTTCCATATCCAGCGGAGGGCCCATTCCACCGGGGTGCGCGTGGTTTCAGCCTCGTTCCAGATTTCCTCGACGGCTGGCGGCGGTGTGGAGAGACCGAGATTTCCTCCGCGCAGGGGTTCCATTATGATCACGCCCAGGTTCCTGGCAGCGGCATATTTCAGACCCTCGGTGCCGGCCTGGTTATCCTGGTCCAGAAAGTTGTACTGGATCTGGCAGAACACCCAAGGGTATGCGTCGACGATCCGCTTGAAATCATTCGCCATCCCGTGGAAGGAGAAACCGGCGTTGGCGATGCGACCGTCTGCTTTAGCCCTGTCGAGAAAATCGATGACGCCGAGTCCCTCAAGGGTGTCCCACGAAGCCCCATCGAGGGCGTGGAGGAGGTAGTAGTCGATACGGTCGGTGCCCAATTTTTCCAACTGGGCGGTCAAATACCGATCCATGTCCTTGCGATCTTTGATCATCCATGAGGGCAGCTTAGTGGCAACCTTGACTCTGTCTCGGTATCCGTCCTTCAAGGCCCGCCCGAGGAGTATTTCGCTTTCTCCCTCGTGGTATGGCCAGGCGGTGTCCAGGTAGTTGACGCCCTTGTCGATGGCAGAGCGAATTTGACCGATCGCCCTCATTTCATCGATCCTTCCATCCATGGTGGGCAGGCGCATGCACCCGAATCCCAGTATGGAAAGCTTGTCCCCGTTCTTCGGCATCTTTCTGTACAGCATGTTATCTCTCCTTTTCGTCTTAGGCTGATTCCCCGTTCTTTTCAATTCACCATTGACAGCTATTATTACCGAATCGTGTCTGAAAGGTCTTGAAGATTGTTGCTTGGAATTTGAACAATCTTGCTTGGACTGAATGCCTTGCTTTTGGCAAAAAGGAGAGGATTCATGGACATCATGACTCAACTTTCCTTAGCACTGGGTTAGAAGACGCTCTGTACGAAAGATGGCAACCGAGAAGGCAAACATCATTTAGAACATTTCATACTTAAGTTCATAGACGGAGACATCCCGGGAAATCAAGCCTGAAATCAGCACTTCATGTTCATTGATGCCGTGAAAACTAAGCCATTCACCGATGATTCCATCTTCTTCTGAGGCTCTGCACATCTCATCAGCCTGACGCAGCCTTTTTTTGACAAAGTTTGTAAACAAAATCTGGTTCATGTTGGTCCTAATAATGAATTGCGGGATAATGCTCAAAGGATGCTTAATTGCTAAAATCTCGGCAATAGATTTATCTTGTAATGTTGATGAGAAGCTAAGAACTATTTCGCACAAATCGTTGCGGTCCCTCCAGCTGGGCCTGCCATTGACAACGCTTTCCCTTAAAACTCCTTGGTGGTAATAGGGCAGGAGGGAAGCTGTCTAATGTGTGAGACGAAGGAAGTCGTCAAAACTTAATGTGTCTGCCTCTTCGAGTTCTCTCTGCTTTTGCTGAGAGGCTACAGCCTCCAAGGCAAACTTATAAGCCTGCATGTGCGTATAGCCGGTTTCGAGCAGTTTGTGGCGATGTTTTTTGGCTAGATTCAACGCCAGCTCGTTGACCTCCAGTTCCTGCTCTGCCATATCCTTTAACATCCTTGCAGAGGGTGTCAGCGCGGGATTTGTCAGCTTTTGATGTTGGGAGTTCAGCGCCGCTTGGAAATTCTCACCTTGGTCCGCATTATCGAGTAACCGTGCAACGTCAATCAGCTCGGAAAAGATATCTTCCCCCCAGGTATCCAGGGATCTAGGATTTTCACCATCCAGCAGTTCCAGGGATAAGTTCCGCCCGCAGGTTGCCACCTTATTCAGGTTTTGCTTAGCGGTGCGCTGCTGCTGTCGAGATAAATAGGGACTGTCTTTCAGCAAGCAGTAGGTCAGGAAAACATCCAAAAAGTAAACCTGCTCCAGGTAGATCCCCGTTTCAGCATAGGGATTGACATCCAAAGAGCGGACTTCGACATATTCGACGCCTCTGGCCTGCAGGGCATTAGAGAGCTTTTCCCCGAATTTAGTGACCCGCTTGGGTCGAATCGGGGCATAGAGTTCGCCCTCCTCCTGCAGCGTATTGGCGTTCAGTTGCCGATATTCCCCGTGCCGCTTCACACCAATTTTTTCAAACACCGGATTGGGCCGGTTTGCCGCCCGACGTAAACCATTAACAAACTTTTGCAGGCTGTTGTAGCTGATAGCCAGATTGTCCTGAGCCTTGGTGGTATAGCCCAGCTCGCTCATCCTTAAGGAGGTGGCCTTAGGCAGATAGTGGCTTGCCAGGCCCATGGTCCTTAAAGGCAATTTACTACATGCATTTTTCAGAAAAGAAGAGTCCACAGCTGGGGAGGCACCAAAAAGATACGGGATCAACCAGCCAAGGCGTAAAAAATTACGGATCAGACCCAGGTAGCTCTCAGAGATAAAGTCCTGGAGCGGCTGCCGGTCATCCTTGATTCTCTGCCATACCGGCCAGAAGCCGTCCGGCATGGAAAAATTGTAATGCACTCCGGCGATAATCTGCATTCTGCTGCCGTAGCGATTTTTTAACCCTCGACGATAAGTGGTTTTCATTTTGCCGAGGTTGGAGTTGCCATAGCTTGCCAACCCAATGGCATCCTCTGTTTCAATCGTGCAGGGCATGCTGACAGGCCAGAGCAATTCCTCGCCGAGATGGCGATAGACATGATGATGGATATCGGCCAGGATCCTGAGAGTCTCTTTCGCCTCAGTGCCCACCGGCGTGATAAATTCCATCAAAGCTTCGGCATAGTCGGTGGTTATCCACGCATGGGTCAGTGCCGAGCCGAGGGGGGCCGGGTGACCGGTTGAGGCCAAACGAGAATCACCATTGATCCGTAAGCACTCTTTCTCAATTCCTCGGCGAATCCCCTTTAAAGCGGCCGAAAATTCCGGACGCGAGAGTGATTCCAGCTTATTTTGCCATGACGGTTTCAATTTCGAACTCCTGTACAGTTTTATCGTTTTGCCAGCATTTGCTCGATGCTGTCCATCATTTTATCGCTGCTATTGATATTGAAAGCGGCTTCGATTTCGCGGGCGCAGGCGGCCTGATTCCCCCGCTTGCCGGAAAACCGGGGCCAGGCAGTAAGGAATAGGCTCGCCATCGACCACCAGAATCCGCTTGTCACCCACGCTGATTTCCGGGATAAATTTCTGTGCTATGGCATATCGGCCGCCATTACGAGTTAGGGTCATCGATGATCACACTGAGATTTCTATCCCCGATTTGATGTGGAAAACAGAGGCGTCGCCTATGCCGTCGAGGGGTTTCAGGAGAATATCCTGATGCTCGGCATAAACCCGGCGCAGTTTGACCGGTCTGTGGCTGACCAGGGTCTCGGGCGTCAGCTCGGAAAACCAGGCGGTACAGAGCACCTCTTTGGCATCGCGCAGGCTTCGTGGATTGTTGACAATCAGCGTCTCCTCGGCTTCGGCCCGCTCCAGCATATAGGTGGCGTAGAGAAATTCGGTATCGAAGGGCGGATCCTTACGCATTAGGATCACATCCAGTTTCGCCAGGAGTGTATCCAACTGCTCGCCGAACTGGTACCAGTCTTCGGCATCCTGCTGCATCTGCAGAGGTTTCATCGTGACCTAGGACCGACCATTTTGCAGATAAAGATCCTGCATCTCCATGTAATAGAGCTGGTAGCCACGCGACTGGGCTTCCAACAGCATGGCCAGACTGCTGTCCTTGTTGACATTGATCTGCCCGATAGGATCCATGATGATCCCGAGTTTAATATTCACATATTTTCTCCTACCTGTTGAGTTTGGCTGCACAAGATTTTTTCCGTTATTTCTGTTCAGCCAGCCACTGCTCAATCGAGCCGTCCTTGAGGAACTTGACGTGGAAACGCAGGTGCTCATCAATAAAATTGGCGATAAAGTAATAACTGTGGTCGTAACCGTCATGCAGACGATACACCAGCGGATAGCCATTCTTTTCAGCCGCCTGCCAAAGCGCCTCGGGATGCAACTGCCCTGAGAGGAACTCATCCTTCCCACCCTGGTCCACCAGCAAAGGAAGCTTGCTCACCGCCCGACGAATCAGCTCACTGCTGTCATAGTCACGCCACAGCCTGCGCTCTTTGCCCAGCTAGCCGGAAAAGGCCTTTTTTCCCCATGGACTGTTCATCGGGTTGTCGATCGGCGCGAAGGCGGAAACTGAACGGTAGCGTTCCGAATTGCGCAAGGCGCAGACCAAGGCCCCATGCCCCATC
>JBARUR010000031.1:0-6044 GCA_049645845.1 Desulforhopalus sp.
ATAATGCCGCATTAACAGATTTCATGGATGGTTTTAGGAAAATTCGCTGCTCGGAAACGTATTGCGAGGATTGTCGTTACTGCCATCGATACGCGCAACGAGCCGTCCGATTTGACCGAGAAGAGGCTAAAGTGCTGGCAAATGACATCAATGATCTGCTTGAAGATTTCCTGACAGTGCAACAGGCTGACAGTGTCATCATATGAAAACATGATAAATATCCTCCGAACCGACAGTGTCATTCTTCTTTTAATTCCGCATTACGCCAGCAGGTAGGATCCGAGGCAAGATAATCACCGGTGAGCTGGTAAGCGGCACCTCTGCAGCCATAACATTCTGCCGCTTTTTCACAACTCCTGCATTCCCCTTTTATCATCTGTCGATAATTCTTTAGATTGTTAATCACTTCACTGTTTTTCAGGATAGAAGCAAGGGAATTGCGGCGAATATTATCGAGGGGGATGGTCACTCCCACACAAGGCATAACATCACCGGTTGCCGTGACCACGCAGGAGACCTGGTGGCGCATACACTTATTGCCGACCAGCGGGGGTTGGGGTTCCCATGTGCGGCCGAACTTTTCCTGATCAATAGCAGAGAGCCGAACAAACAACTCTTTTAATTCTCCCGGCTCAACACCGAGCCAGTTATTGCCGAGAGCATTGGCCTGGGGAGTGATAACTTCAAAATATGGCTCAATATTTTCTTCCCGCAGCCACTGCCAGATGGATGGTAATTCTTTAATGTTCTGCCGACAGATAACCGTGCTGATCGCCAGGAAAAGCTCTTCGGATGGATAGCCAACCTTTTTCAGGGAAGCAAGAGCATTGCTGATTATTTTGAAGGCACCCTTTTTTCCGGCCAGCTGATCTTGAATTTTCTCGTCCCGGGAATTCAATTTCAAGGCAACCCGCACCTTTTCCTTGGCCAGAAGAGCAGCCAGCTCTTCATTAATTCCGGTGCCATTAGTGAACATTTCCACTTCAAGCCCTTCTTTGCCGAGAAAGTGCAACATCTCGACAAGATGCGGATAGACAGATGGTTCTCCGCCCAGGATGATTATTTTTCGTGCGCCCAGTGCTTTTGCCTGCAGGATCACATCCTTAATTTCTTTTCTGGAAAGCTCGTTGGTGCATTCAACCTGTGAATCGACATAACAGTAGGAACAGCGAAAATTGCAGACCCGGCTGAACTCGATCTCCATGGAAAGCAGTCTATCGTTTGCCACGGCCTCACGGATTTCCTGCTCGGTAAATTCTAGATTATATATCTGCATTGATCTTAGTAGTCCTCAAGATCCTTAAACTTATTCATATTCTCCCAGCGTGTGACTTCCTTAAGATAGCGGCCTTGCCAGCCAATTTTTTTCAGGATCCTGCTATAACGGAATTTCAACAGAGGTTTAAAAAGAAAACGCCAGATAGATATCCACGCCCATCCCTGGCTCCTGACCTGAGCCGGTGGATTCCAAAATCCCAGCACCACCTGCCGCTGATACCAGTATTGATATTGAAGCTGTTCCGAATCTAAATACTTGGTCCGCACGTTTGCCCACAGGCCATTATATTTTTTATAATCGGTTTTATTGGTGACCAATTCCTGGTCAAGGAGGTATTGACGCATGCCGGTTTTCGGATAAGGCGTCATCACCTGGCAGTAAGCGGCGTCGGCATTGATGGATTTGAGGTACTCATAATTTTCCCTGATAGAATCTACATCATCTTCGGGAAAACCAAAAATGAGCCCTCCGATAACCATCATGCCGTTTTTATGGCAGTTCTCGATTGCCTTATTGGCATACTCTACAATATTACCTTTGTCAGCGACGCTCAGATTCTTTTTTGAACCATTCTCTATGCCAAGAAAAACCGAACAAAAACCAGCCGCCGCCATTTTAGCGACCATCTCCTCGTTTAGGGCCATTGAGACACAATCGGCCTGGACAATGATACGCAGGTCATCATATTTCCTGGCAATAATTGCATCGCATAGCTCCATCACCCTGGATGGCTTCAGGACCATATTATCGTCAGTGATAAATATATATTTGGTCTTTCGCTGATAATATATATCATCAATATCGGCGAGAACCCTGCTGATCGGATAGGTCCTGAAGGTGCGGCCATACATATGCTTCATCGAACAGAAGTTGCATGAGCGGGTGCAGCCGCGTGAAGTCTCGATGAGTTCAATCTTGGAGTGAAGTATATGATATCCCCAGGTCAGTCTTCTCTTGTCCCGGATCGGCAGTTTCAAAGTACTGAGATCAAGATTTTCTCCTCGGGGATTATGAGTAAACACACCATCCATTTTATACGATAGCGAAGGAATATCAGCCAGATTATCACGACCGGCCATCGCGTTCACCAGACGCCGACAAGCTTCTTCCCCTTCCCCCCGGACCAGAAAATCGATCCACTGCGCCTCATCGGATGTCGCCGTCTCCTCAAACATGAGAGTGGCATGATACCCGCCGATAACTATTTTGACCTCGGGACGGATTTCCTTAATCAGGTGAGCAATCTTGATACAAGTGTCGTATTGCCAGGCCATTGCGGAAAGACCGACCAGATCGGGCTCGATTTTTCTTATCACCTTGGTGAGGTATTTTTTAATCGAACGACGTTTGCGAATCAGATCGATCAGGTAAACATCATGATCCGAGTCGATATTACCGCCGATACAGGCTATACCGTGGTTTGGCAGATGAACTGCGGCCTCGTGGATAATGATTGGCACCACATCGGGCATGGATATTAATATAACTTTCATTTCTGTCTCTCGCAGTACGCCTGCCGTACCCTCGACTCAAGGTCTGCTATAGAGGGTGGATTTTGTTGATAATCCGGCTCGATACAATCGATAATTTTAACGCTGATAGTATTTTTCATTCTGGTATTAAAGAGAAATTTGCCTGGAGTAAACAGTTTATCCGTATTGCGGATTTCCAGAACATAAATTGGAGCCCTGCATATCCGGGCAATTTTAAATGCCCCTCTATTCAAGTTGCCAAGTTTTCCATCACGGCTCCTTGTTCCTTCAGGAAAAACAAACAAATTACCACCGGCTTTGAGATACGGCACCATTGAATCCATCTGCTTGATCATCAATTGAGCAAACTGTCCCTCACTGGTCGCCGGCAGGTAGCCCGCCCTGGTTATTATCCAGCCAAAGATCGGGATTTTGAAAAATCGTGTTTTAACGATGGTCCGCTGTTGCTGGAAAAGAGCAATGAGCAACAATGGATCGAGATAGGAAAGATGGTTGCAGACGATAACAGAGGATCTGATTGCCGCCACCTTTTCATCGATTTCTATTTGCTGACGGGGAGCAGTCGCTTTGACTATACGAAAAAATACTCGGTAGAACTGGCTGTTAAACCGCTGAAATGCCTGTTCCGGATCTTTTACAACCAAGGCGGTGAGAAGATAACGCCAGGAAAAAAAAAGGATGAAACCAAAAAGAAACCAAGCCCAACAGATCAGGGTGACAATGCAGTCAATACTTCGCTCCAGCCAAAGATGAATTTGACTGGAATTTTTATATGTCCGCATCTCTGCCATTTTTCACGAGCAGACAGGTATTCACTCCACCAAAGGCAAAATTTTGAATCGCTGCTATTTTTGTTTCAGTCTCAGTTAATTCATGGGTATGCCGCAGCATGCTGCAGCGTTCATCAACATTTTCCAGATTCAGGGTGGGAGCGATAAACCCCTGTTCCATCATATAGAGGGTCAAAATGGTCTCGATCACCCCACAGGTTCCCATTGTATGGCCCATATAGCTTTTCAGGCCGGTGACCAGCGGTTTGTTAAGCGGGTTATCACCATAGACGGCATCGATGGCCTGGGCTTCAATGACATCACCCATTTTTGTTGCTGTGGCGTGGGCACTGACAAAATCGACATCTTTGGGGAAGATCTCCGCATCCTTAAGGGCTAGCCGCAGGGTCGCGGTAATGCCGTCAAGATTCGGCAGGATCAGATCTCCGCCATTGTTATTGCAGGCAAAACCAATGACCTCACCAAGGATGTCAGCGCCTCGTCTTTTGGCAGATTCATATTCTTCAAGAAGTACCGCGCCGCCGCCCTCTCCTACCACCAATCCGTCCCGACCAGCATCAAAGGGACGCGGGGTGCATTGCGGCGTCTGGTTATATTTCACGGAACAGGCCAGCAGGTTATCAAAAACCGCCACGGTGGTGGTATCGTACTCATCCGCCCCACCGCAGATCATGGCATCCTGCATTCCGTATTTGATCGTTTCATAACCAAACCCGATGGACTGACTGCTGGTGGTGCAGGCGGTGGATGAAGCAATGATGCGTCCGGTGATGCCGAACATTCTGCTGATGTTTACCGCGGTAGTGTGGACCATGGAGCGTAGATAATCGACCGCTCCGATGGAAGAAAATTTAGATTCAAGATCGCTGAAAAATGTTTTATAGATTTCCCGCTGTACGGTTGGGCTGCCATGGGTTGAACCAAACGCCACTCCAAGACGGCCGGAAGTAATGAATTCCTGGCTCAGCCCGGAGCTTTCCAAAACGTCTTTAGCAACCTGGCAGGCATAGTAGGCAACCGGACCCATGGTCTTTCGGTATTGCCGCTTGAAGCCATAGTCAATGGGATAATCTACCGTCCCGAAAACGCGGGAATGAATGTGCTTTGACAGCAGGCCATCATCACGCAGGAAGCCGACTCCGGACTTCCCCTGCCTGAGACTGTCTATAATATCGTTTTTTCCGTAACCGATGGGAGTAATGGCGGAGCAGGCAGTGATTACAACGCGTCGTTTCATGAAGAGAGACCAGCCTAGGAGTTTCGGGATTGTTGAATTCCTTCAACATAATCAAGGATATCATTAATAGTCCTGATTTCCATAGCTTTTTCCTTTTCTTCCCGGGTAAAGGAAAAGCCGAGAATAAGTTCAATTTTCCCCAGCAACTCAATGGCATCGATACTGTCAAAACCATGATCATCCCGGAGATTGTCATCCAGGCCCGGTTGTTCAAATTCAAAATCTTCGGTAAGAATATTCAGGACTTTATCTTTAAATTCATCTTTGGTCATAATAAAAAGCGGAAAGCGAAAAAATTACATAAAGAATAATTGCATATGTCATAGTACTAAGCTAGCCAGATGGAAAGTTGTGTCGGATACTACACATTTTTTGGCAATTTCAAAAGGAAATATTGAACCGGCAAAGGTCATGTCATAAGCCTTCAAAATAAATAGAGCCCTGCGACAAACGTCAGTGAATAAAACGATCGAAATGATACCACTCGAAAGGATGTTGTCGTAGTGAACGTTCCAACAGATCGGCATATTTTTGGGCGGCTTTTGAAATGGCTTCGGATCTTTCCTTGCGGGATGCCGGCAGGATTGCAATTGGCTCGGATAGGATAAAATGATAGTTGCTTTCACCGGTGCGAAATACAAAAAACACCAAGAGCGGAGCGCCTGATACCAAAGCGAAAATAAAAGGCGCTTCAGGCAGATAGGCATCATATCCCAGAAAGGTGACCCGCACTTTGCGCTGGTCGCTGCGCCAGACGATATCCCCTGCCATGGAAACCACACCGCCCGCCTGCAGAAAGCGAATTCCCTCCACGGCGGTGAACGGTGAATTGTTTTCCTTGTCGGCTGCGATGATCGTTATTCCGGATCTGCGCAGATCATCTTTTTGCATCCGCTCCACGCCTTCTTTTTCTTTTCTCCCCATATAAAGCAGGAGCTGCATATCTTTTTTCTGCTGTTTGAGCAGCGTTGCTGCCATTTCCCAGTTGCCAAGGTGGGACATAAGGAGAATTCCGCCCTGTTGGCCGCTGACAGCTTCCATATGCTCCCATCCTTCTGAAGTAAAGGTCGTTGGTCTGGCTTTTGCCATCAGGAATCTGTCAAGATGAATGGTCGTGAAATTCTGATATTGCTGAAAAGTGCACCAGAGATGGTAGAGCCGGCTTCGCTCGGGGAAAAGGGCTGCATAGAAACGACGGCTTTCATGAACACGCCTGGAAAAAATAAAATATCCAGCTGCGATAA
>JBARUR010000032.1:0-98234 GCA_049645845.1 Desulforhopalus sp.
TTCAGTTTTTGGAAGTATTCCTTGGGCGGAGCTATAAAACCACCCTCTCCCTGGACCGGTTCGATTATTATTGCTGCGGTCTGTTCGGCTGCCACATGATTGATAAAAAATTCTTCAAGATGATCTGCACAGGTAACGTTACAATCGGGATAGGATTTACCGAATGGACAGCGATAACAGTTCGCATAGGGCATACGGTAGACTTCGGGAGCAAAAGGACCGAGGCCGTATTTATATGGTTTAACCTTTGAAGTGAGGGACATGCCCATCAAGGTGCGGCCGTGAAAGCCGTTTTCAAAAGCAATAATACCGGTCTTTTGTGTGTAATATCTTGCAATTTTAACTGCATTTTCAACTGCTTCGGCTCCACTGTTGGCAAACATTACGGCCTTGGCCGAGGCACCAGGTGCTGCGTCACAAAGCTTTTGCGCCAATTTCACCGGAGAAGCATACGGAGCCACCATAAAACAGGTGTGGGTAAATTTTTCTGCCTGATCTTTAATGGCCTTGACAACCTTGGGATGAGAATGGCCAACGTTCATTACCGCAATCCCACCAGCGAAATCGATATAATCCTGTCCTTCAACATCAGTAATTATTGCTCCGCTGGCGCGGGCGATATATTTATCTGTGCCGCTTGCATTGCCTTTAGCGATAAATTTGTTTCGGAGGTCGTGCAGAGCTTTATTGGTAGTCAAATTGTCCATGGCTTATCCCTTGTTTAAAAATGAGTAAAATTTTCCGGATTATTTAAACAAACATAGCAAAAGCAATGCCATCGCGAAAAATTATAAAAAATCATGCTATAACAGTATGATATCCCGACCACCAAAGAATAGAACCTGCAATGATTGATTCAACAATGTATCAATATAGACTTAACTACCTGATATGATATGCAAACGACATGATTCAAAAATGAATCAATATGCGTCTTGGGAGTTCTCACAGAGAGATAGCAAATTTCTGATCTTTAGTAGAGCCATGGAGATAAAAAAGGCAGAGGTATGGCAGGCAGATGGAAATATATCAGAAGAACTGATTCACATATGAATCAAACAACAGAGATGGCTGGAGTTTTAAAGTCCGTATTTTTTCAATTTCCGCACAACTGAAGGTTGGCTGATATTTAGAAAATCAGCCATTTCCCTGGTCGTTCGGCAATGGGTTTTGGATGCCTGAAGAAGCTGTTTCTCCAGATGGTTCATGGTATTGACAAAGTCCACCGGGGTGGAAAAAGAATCAAGAGAACTTAGCGGCAAAAGCGAATTATTATTTAGCGGTATACTAGCCAATAAAAAAGCATCAATAGGTGTTTCATCGCTTAGCACAACTGCATTTTCAATGATACTTTTTAATTCGCGGGTATTACCCGGAAAAGCATAATTCTGCAGGGTACCAATCATAGCCGAGCTGATGTGCTTTGATTTATTATATTGTCGATTGTACTTCTCCAGGTAAAACCGAATAAGGCCGGGTATGTCTTCCCTCCGTTCGCATAGTGGCGGTATTTCCAGGGTAAAACTACTGAGCCTGTAGAACAAGTCTTCCCGAAACAGGTTGTTTTTTGCCAGCTCCTGCAGATTTCGATTAGTGGCTGATATTGTCGCGCATTCGACATGGATTGCCTTAGTGCCTCCAAGGCGCCGGAATTGCTTGTCGTCCAGATACTTAAGGAGTTTGGTCTGCAGGTTAAGCGGCATATCTCCGATTTCATCAAGAAAAAGGGTACCACCCTGGGCTAACTCAACCAGACCTACTTTTCCATTTTTCGCCGCACCGGTAAATGCTCCTTTTTCATAGCCAAATAATTCGGCCTCAAGCAGATTTTCCGGCAATGCAGCACAATTTAGCTCAATAAACGGATGGTCTCTTCTGTTGCTGTTTTTATGGATAGACTTGGCAAGTAACCCCTTTCCCGTGCCCGATGCCCCCAAAATCAGGATATTGGAAGCCCCGATATTTGCCAATTTTAAAGATTTTTGCAGAATATGCTTCATGACATTGCTGTCGGCGATGATCGTATTCTGTTCTAATTCCCGCAAAGTAATTTCGGAAAGCTCTTCTTTAAACTTTTCAGTCAGTTTCTGATGTTGCTCAAATTTTCGATGCAGATTCTCAAGCTCCGTCATATCTCTTTCATTGACCACAATGAGAGCAATATTCCCTTCCTCATCGCGCGCAGGGGTGCCTGTGCACAGGAGAAGCCGTTTGGTTTTTTCAATGCGCTGGACTATGGTTTCCTGGCGACCGCTGGCGAGAACCTTCGTAGTTACTGACTGATCGAAAATACTACTATCAAGGAGTTGAGTGATATTACGCCCAACAACGTCTTTTGCCTGTATTCCATTCAGTGATTCGGAAGCTGCATTGATGGTAACGATGACTCCCTTTCCATCACACACCCAGATTCCGTCGGAAGATGCAGCAATTATAGTTTCGAGTTGACGGTTTAATTCCTGATATGGCGCGGAATTCCGCACGGGCGATTCACGGATATCTATTTCCTGAAAATTGCAGACAGCACCTACGCTATGACCACCACTGGTTATCGGGTTAACATCAATCAAGAGCTTCCTCTGCCCTACACCAATCTGCCGACCCTGAACAGCTTCCCTGCTCTCTAAACAATCCATTATCAAGGAATGAAAGAGAGGGTGAATCTCGCCAATATCCTTACTGATATAGTCCTTAGCAGTAATATCTAACTTAATCTCAGCCTGATTGTTGAGGTGCGTGATAATGGCCAGAGTATCGGTTGCAATAATTCCACTACTTATACAACAAAAGATATCCTGATCATGGATTGTGCTGTCTACGCTTGTTTTCATCTTGATTTCTGAACTTATCAATAAAGGAAAAACAGGGAAAGAATTACAATCTCACCTCCTGGCCATTCAAAAAGAGCTTGCCTTCAGTTGTTTCAGCCTGATGAGTGAGCGTTTCGCCGTCTTTAACAAAGAGCCCTGTTGTCATTCCCGGAAAAATTGGGGCTAAAAGCATAGAATTGCCACCGGCCATTTCCGCCGGAAGAGTAAAATTTGATTGTAAAGACAAAATATCCAGAATCAGCACGGGTTGATTCATAAGAGGAATAAATTGAGCAAGAGTCATATCTTTATTCAGAGTCAATACCACATCGCCTATGACTTCTCCCATTGGAAGCTGAGCGTGCAGATCGGATATTTGGAATTCTAATCCTCGTTTCAATAATTTTTCATAAGCCGCTATAAATTGAAACCTGGTTTGGATCAACTTTTCCTGTAAGGCTGTTTTTGCCTGTTCGGGATCATTCTGTGCTGCGGCGACATCCTGCAGGACAGAATTTGCCATTTCAGTATACAATTTTACAAACTCTTCGAACCCCTGGATGTCCATATTGACGGAACCGATACGCACGAAAGCGTTATCAACTTTTTCAGATCCTGCCAACATATTGTCAAAGCCAATAGAGGTCACAACAGACAATCTGTTCTCATCTTCGTCAACATCGAGGGAATAATCTATTTTAAAGTTTGTCAGATCAAAAGCACCGGTGTTTCCTGCAATTTGGCTTTTTTCAATCCCGAGAAAGAAGGTCCCATCCCAAAGATAAGTTGAGAGTCTCGTAAGATCAGAGGCGACTGAAATACCGTTTACCTGCATTTTTTCCGCAACGGAAAACCCGGCCCAGGAAATTTCGGAAGAGAATTTCTTAAAATCCTCTTCACAGGTAAAAAGTGCTTTTCCCGACTTAATTTCAATAACTTCATCTTCAACCGGCAGTGAGAAAGCAGCTAAGGCAATGGTTGAATTAATCTGCCCGGAAAGGCTATATTCCGTGGTAATTACCACTGGGTTTTTCCCATCCAGTTTATCGTTCACAAGATTTGAGAACCATATATTTTTTTCCAGGCTTGTCTCTGAAACAATGCCGGTAAATCTATGCGTCGCCCTGTCAATAAAGATTATTTCATCAACTCCGTAAACCTCCTTGAGATTCCCGAGGTTTATTTTCCATTCTATTTCTGTCGAAGCATAATTTCTGTCATAGTTTATGATCTCGACAGAGAGCCCGGAACCTGTATCCGAATACATATTATTGAGATTGTTCGTTGACTCCCGGACTATATTTTCCATCACCAGCCCGTTGACAAATGGTGCTCCAACTCCTGCGATAATTATAAGAAAAACAATACCAATGATAATTTTCTTCATTCCTGCTCCAAGTCATTTACTTCCAAATTCTATCAGCTACCCTGCCCTCTCCCACCAAAACCTGCACCACCCTATCTGTTATCGCAGTTGCACACAACATTTTTTCTTACACTGCTCCAAATACTTGTTGAAGGAATAGGAGGGGCGTAAATTAAGGAAGAATTCACACTTCAAGATAGTCAAGAATGGATTCCGCGGCAATGCGCCCTTCGGCAATTGCAGTGACAACCAGATCAGAACCCCGTACCGCATCGCCTCCGGCAAAAACCTTTTCATTAGTGGTTTGAAATGGAAATTGACTGTCGGCAGGAGCTGTTATCAGCTGCCGGTCATTTAAGGAAATATTATTTTGACTGAGCCAGTCAGGGGGACTGGGACGAAACCCGAATGCCATGATAACACTGTCGGCGTCAAGCACCGCCTCTGTACCTTCAATGCGCTCGGGCCTTCTCCTGCCCCGCTCGTCAGGTTCACCAAGTTGGGTATTGACAACTCTGACTCCACTCACATGGCCGTTGTCTCCCACAACAATACTCAGAGGTTGTAGATTCCAAAGAAATCGCACGCCTTCATCCTCTGCATTTTGCACTTCTCTGGCTGAGCCGGGCATATTTTCCCTGTCGCGACGATAGACGCAGACAACATCAATTGCCCCCTGGCGAATCGCCGTGCGCAGGCAATCCATAGCCGTGTCGCCGCCACCGAGAACAACCACTCTTTTATCTTTCTGGTCGACATACGGATATTGTTCTCTGTGCAGCCCCAGTTGGCGGTCGGCGTTGCCGATCAGATAATCGAGTGCATCATACACTCCCTCGGCCTGTTCATTTTCCAAATCGGCCCGCATGGAGGTATAAGTGCCGGTGCCGACAAAAACCGCATCATATTCAGCCAGAAGGTTGGCAAAGGAAAGGTCGCTGCCGACATTTACCCCCAGACGAAATTCAATACCCATTTCGGTGAAAATCTTACGGCGGAGTTCCATTACCTGCTTTTCAAGCTTGAAAGCAGGAATCCCAAAGGTCAGCAAACCGCCTATCTCCGGATGTTTATCAAAAACCACCGGTTGAACGCCATTTCTGATCAGCACATCTGCACAGCCAAGGCCGGTAGGACCCGCTCCAATAACCGCCACCCGCTTTCCTGTCGGTTTAACTTTGGAGAGATCGGGACGCCAGCCCATTTGAAAAGCAGTATCGACAATGTACTTTTCTATACTGCCGATGGTTACTGCTCCATAGTCGTTATTTAAGGTGCAGGCTCCTTCACAAAGCCTGTCTTGCGGACAGACCCGTCCACAGACTTCAGGCAGGCTGTTGGTCTGATGGCAGAGTTCAGCAGCCTCGATAATCCGTCCTTCATTGGCCAGCTGCAACCAGTCGGGAATGTAGTTATGGACGGGACATTTCCACTCGCAATAGGGGTTACCGCAGTCAAGACAGCGGTCTGCCTGCATCTGCACCTGAGATTGCTGAAAAGGATGGTAGATTTCCACGAATTCATGGCGCCGTCGTTCGATCCTCTTTTTTTGAGGATCGACCCGCTCTACCTCGATAAACTGGAATAGATTCTGGTTCATAAAATTTCTCTTAAAATGCGACTTCCAAGGTTTCCCTCGGTGAATTTCCCCGATGGCCAAGCAAAGTCGAAACATCTGAAGTTTTTGGCTTAACCAGCCTGAAGAGGCCCATATATTGCTCATCAAAGCCGGTCAGCAATCGCTCTGCCCGCTCGCTTCCTGTTTCCATGAAATGAGCATTGATCATTCCCCGCAGATGCTCCTGCAAGACAGCTTTGTCTTCAAGGGTGACAAGATCAACAAGTTCCGGATTTAATCTTGATTGAAGAGCGCCAAATTCATCCAGGACATACGCAAAACCGCCGGTCATCCCCGCACCGAAATTAACACCGGTCTCTCCAAGGATAGTGACGACACCTCCGGTCATATATTCACAGCCGTTGTCGCCGATACCTTCGACGACCGCTTTGGCTCCGGAATTCCTGACAGCAAACCGTTCACCGGCGCGTCCTGCCGCGAAAAGCCATCCGCCTGTTGCGCCGTAAAGACAGGTGTTGCCTATCACAACCGCCTCATGGCTTTTGTAGGCAACACCCAGCGGCGGACGAATTACCAGTTTTCCGCCGGCCATTCCTTTGCCGACATAATCATTGGCATCGCCGGTCAGTACCATATTCAGGCCGCCAGCGTTCCAGGCCCCGAAACTCTGCCCGGCGGTACCGCTGAACAGAAGATGGATTGGTGAATCCTTCATCCCGTTGTTGCCGTGGAGGGCGGCAATTTTTCCGGAAAGCCTCGCGCCAACTGTTCGGTCGGTATTGTTAATCGTAAAACTGCCTCCACCGCCCGACATGGATTCCACCGTCTCGCTGAACTGTTCTTCGATCTTGATATTAAGCCTGCCCGGATCATCAGGAACATTGGTATCCCGAAAAAAAAGGCTGCTTGTTGCAGGCGGCTGAAAGGTTTCCAGAATGTGGCTCAGATCCAGCTTCTTCTGCTTTGAGGTAATGCCCGGCAGTTCTTCAAGGAGATCTGTTCGGCCTATCAGGTCGGTGAGCCTTGCAATCCCCAATTCAGCCATGAGCATTCTGGTTTCCTGCACCATAAACCGAAAATAATTCATCACCATATCCGGGACCCCGGCAAAATATTCCTTCCTCAGCGTCTCGTCCTGGGTCGCTACACCGGTTGCACAGTTGTTTAAATGACAGATCCGCAGGAACTTACAACCCAGTGCAATGAGTGGTCCCGTTCCGAAACCAAAAGCTTCGGCACCAAGAATGGCCGCTTTAATGATATCAAGTCCGGTTTTCAGCCCGCCATCCACCTGCAGTCGCACCTTGTGACGTAACCCATTGGCAACCAGAGCCTGCTGAGCCTCCGCGAGTCCCAATTCCCAAGGACTTCCGGCGTATTTTACCGAAGTTAAGGGACTGGCACCCGTTCCTCCGTCATAACCGGAGATGGTAATCAGATCTGCATAAGCCTTGGCCACCCCGGTGGCGATAGTGCCGACTCCCGGTTCGGACACCAATTTTACGCTGATCCGCGCTTTGGGATTGATCTGTTTGAGATCAAAAATAAGCTGGGCCAGATCTTCAATTGAATAAATATCATGATGGGGCGGCGGCGAGATCAGGGTCACCCCGGGTATTGAATAGCGTAGAGCAGCTATCTGGGCGGTCACTTTATGGCCTGGAAGTTGTCCACCCTCCCCTGGTTTTGCCCCCTGAGCCATTTTGATCTGAAGAACTTCGGCATTCATCAGGTAATGAGGTGTTACACCAAAACGTCCAGAGGCAATCTGTTTAATTTTAGACACCCGCTCTGTCCCGAAGCGGTCCGAATCTTCCCCACCTTCGCCGCAGTTGGAAAATCCGCCCAGACGGTTCATTCCGATCGCCAGTGCCTCGTGCGCCTCCTGGCTCAGAGCTCCAATGGACATGGCAGCAGAATCAAAACGGCTGAAGAAATTTTCCGCCGGCTCAACTTCATCAAGGGCAATGGAGGTGGTATCGGTTCTCAGTTGCAGCATATCCCGAAGACAGGCGATTGGTCGATTATTTACATAGCTGGAATACACCTGATAATCTGTAAACTCACCTGTGCGCACCGCCTTTTGCAAGGCAACGACCACGTCCGGATTGTAGGCATGATATTCTTCGCCGTGGATATATTTGAACAGACCCCCACGTGTTAAAGGTTTGTGCTGACGGATCCAGCTATAACAGGCGAGTTTTTCCTGATCTTCCTGGAAATCGGCAAAACCGGCACCTTCAATGCGGCTGGTCACTCCATTAAAACAGAGATCAGTCACTTCGCCGGCCAAACCGATGGCCTCAAAAAGCTGCGAACACCTGTAGGAAGCAATGGTGGAGATACCCATTTTCGACAAAATCTTGAGCAATCCCTTGTCGATACCTTTTCGGTAGTTAATGATAGCCTCCCTGAGGCTGGCTTTAATTGAATGTTCATCAACCAGTTGGGCGAGTGACTCATAGACCAGGTAAGGATACACAGCTGTTGCTCCCATGCCTATAAGCACTGCAAAATGATGTGGATCACGGCAGCTGGCTGTTTCCACAATAATATTGGCGTCGCATCGCAAGTTGTTTTCAACGAGAATCCGCTGGACTGCGCCAACAGCCATTGCCGCCGGAATTGGCAGGCTTTCGGGTGTAATATCCCTATCTGAAAGGATCAAAAGAACCGCGCCCTGCTCTACTTCTTTGCGGGCTCTTTTGCCCAATTCCATAATCGCATTTTTCAGGCCGCGCTCTTTATTATAATTGAGATCGAGAATCACATGACGATAATGATTCTGGTCTAATTGCAGGAGCTGCTGGAGATCACTGTAAACAAGAATGGGCGACTTGAACATTACCCGGTAGGCGTGTCCCTGGGCCTCGTCAAAAACATTCTGTTCCTGCCCGATACACGTAGCAAGGGACATAACATGTTTTTCTCGCAACGAATCGATAGGCGGATTGGTCACCTGGGCAAACATCTGCCGAAAATAGTCGTAGAGGCTCCGCACCTTGGTGGAAAGCACCGCCATCGGCGCGTCATCGCCCATTGACGATACCGGTTCCTGCCCGGATTCACCAAGCACCTTGATGACCTGTTCCAGCTCTTCGCTGGTATAGCCGAAAAGTTTTTGGTAAAGAAGCAGACGGTCATTATCAAGTGCCCTGGTGCCTGTCGGCAAACTGTCATCCCGGTCAAAAGAGAGAAGCAGCCTGCAGCATTTTTCCATCCACTTTTTATAGGGATGGCGGTTTCGCAGTTCCCTGTCTATATCCCAGGAAGTCCATCGCTTGCCGGTAAGTGTATCAATCACCAGCAATTCACCGGGACCAACCCGTCCTTTCTCCAGTACCTCGTCCGGTTCGTAATCCCAAATGCCTACTTCCGAGGCAAGGGTGATGAGTTTATCCTGAGTCACCACATACCTGGCAGGTCTCAGGCCGTTGCGATCAAGGCCGCAGGCAGCAAAACGTCCATCGCTCATGACGATACCGGCAGGACCGTCCCACGGTTCCATATGCATGGAATTAAAATCATAGAAAGCCCGTAAATCTGCGTCCATATTGGGATGGTTCTGCCAGGCGGGTGGAATAAGCAGCCTGAAAGCCCGAAAAAGATCCATGCCTCCGGCCAGAAATAGCTCCAGCATATTATCAAGCGAAGATGAGTCGGAACCGGTGGTGTTAACAAAGGGTGCGGCCTCCGCCATATCCGGCAGAAGCGGTGACTTGAATTTATAGGAACGGGCCTTGGACCATTGCCTGTTGCCGGTTATGGTATTGATTTCCCCATTATGGGCCAGGTATCTAAACGGTTGGGCCAGCGACCATGTGGGAAGAGTATTGGTGGAAAACCGCTGATGAAAAAGGCAGATCGCCGACTGCATTCGGATATCAGCCAGATCCGGATAAAAGAGCGGCAGATCGATCGGTCGGCACAAGCCTTTATAAACAATGACCAGGTTGGACAGGCTGGCTATATAAAAATCGGCATCACCGGTGATCCTCTTTTCCACACGCCGTCGCACCATATAGAGACGCCGCTCCAGATCTCTTGAGCCCCAGCCAAAGGGCCCGTTGAAAATAATCTGAACTATCCGCGGCATAGTTTTATGAGCATAATTACCGAGCACTTCGGGATCGACAGGAACATCGCGCCAGGCAACAACGGAAAGAGTTTCCCGCTCCAGCTCCTCTTCGATAGCCCATCTGGCAATAGTCGCCTTATCATCATCGGGGCTAAGAAAAATCATACCGACACCGTACCTGCCGCCGAGATTCCAATTTTCCTCTTCGGCAAGTGATCGAAAAAAGCTATCCGGCTTTTGCAGCAATACTCCGCAACCATCACCGGTTTTGCCATCGGCGCCTATGCCGCCGCGGTGAGCCATTCTGGCAAGAGAAGAAATAGCCGTACGAACCAGCTTGTGACTGGCTTCACCGTGCAAGTGGGCCATTAACCCAAAGCCACAGTTATCTTTTATTAATTCAGGATTATATAGAGACATTATTTCCTCTTTGACACTCAGAAGGCGTTCAGTGTTTGTCGCTCACAGCAGGAGAGGCTTTATAAATTGTATTTGTAATATGAACCATATTGATTGGGACAAGTCATCTCTCATTATGTGGGTGTTTACTAAATAAACCGTTTCATCAGTTCATCTATGGCGTCATCAACGTTATCCGGATTGATTCCGGCCTTAAGGCAGGCATTTTCCACATGATGCCGTTTTGTAGCAGAATTTAAATCATCCAGGGTTCGGAACAATCCCATTCTACGGCCAACCTGATACAGCATTCTCCTGGTTGGATCAAGGTCCAGAAATGCCTTGATGATATTGACCATTTTCTCCTTGTCTTGAGGAAATCTGCCTTCAAGATTTTCAAAAAGGTTAAGAATATGATCGCTCTTTATCGTACTAGTGATCCCATCCAGAGCTTGTAGAAAGACAAGGAGTTCCTGTGCAGTCTCAAAATCACTCAGCTTTTTGAAATCTCCTTTTTGATATTCCTCAAACAGCTCGACATGGTTGGGGATGGCAAGAGTCCGCAGCCGGATAAAATCCGGGTTGATCTGATTCAGCGCATCGGCACTTTCCAAGGCATGTTCCCTGGACAAATCCCTGCCGCCAAGACCAGGCATGATATATTCAGAGAGCTCCATCCCGGCCTTTTTCACCTTTTTGCCGGCTGTAATATGGGTCTTTTTATCTACCCCTTTTTTGATCCGGGCAAGAACTTTATCCGAGCCTGATTCCATGCCGATGTGGATACGTGAAAGACCTGCCCCAGCCATCAGGTGAAGATTTTCGTCACTTATTCGGGCAAGGGTTTTGGACCTGGCGTAGGAGGTTACCCGCTCCACCCAGGGAAAACATTTTTTGAGATGTTGAAGAATGGCTATGAGCTGCTCCGGTTTTATAATAAGGCTGTTGGCATCCTGCAGAAAAATTGCCCTCATTCCGGTGGTTGCCCACTGCAAAGCAGCATTGAGGGCGGTATGATCGCTTTCCCCCTCAAGTGATCGAATCCTCTCTAAATCCGCTGGATAAACTTTCCCGTTCTTGGCAGCACAATCCCTTATCTCCAGGACATAACGATGGACACGGTTTATATCCTCCAACACATGCTCCATGGGACGCAGGGAGAAATCGCTTCCTTTATAGACGGGGCAGAAGGTACATCGATTCCAGGGACAATTGCGGGTTATGCGAATGAGCAGGCTGCCTGCCTCACTTGGCGGCCGGATCGGTCCTTGTTCAAACCCCTTATATTCATTCTTTGAAATGGTTGATTGCATTGATTCAGTTCCCTCGGATTGCAATTATCGGTAAGTTGACAGGAGAATCTGCATCTTTTTGATGCATAATTTCTTATTACAGAAATTATCGATTTCTTTCAGACCGAATTAAAATCAAATTTTAACGGCAACTTCTGTAACCATAAGGCGTGACTCAGGGAAAAACAATGATTTGTGGCAAGGTAAATAAATGAAGATTTTTCAGGGTTCCTTAAAATGAAAAAGGCGCATAATCTTTCAGATTATTGCGCCTTTATAAAGCAGCAGATCTTTTTTCCGGGAACTTCCGGAATATTCTATTTCACGGTCTCAACCTCATAGCCCGCACCTTTCCAGGCAAAAATGCCGCCAGGATATCGGTAAACATTTTTATAGCCGAGCTTTTTGGCCCAGAGAGCACCGTTATGGCTTCTGGTGCATTTTACAAAACCGCAATAGACAACGACTTTTTTCTCTTTATCCTGACCAAGCAGTTGCACATACTCGTCCTGAGTTTTGCCCTCGGTCTCTTTACTATCCCATTCCACCATGTCCGGAATCGGGAAAAGAAATTGTTTTGCAGTTGGTACGTGCGCCTTTTTATAACTTGCTTCATAGGGCATAGTATCGACAACCAAGACATCTTCACCACTACTGAGAAGATCATTCAATTCAGCAGTGGTGATAACATTATATCCACCTTTTTCAACCTCCCGAACCAGATTGACAGCATCAATTTCCTTTTCGACTTCGTCTTTAAATTTAGAGCTGCCGAAAGCAAAAGCACTTGTAGCTGCAAATGACAGCAATACTGTTATGAGCAAAATTTTCTTCATTTTTCTTTCTCCGTTGAGTTATTAACAATGCGTTGAATAATGACGGTACCGATGGTACCAGAATGAGTAGATAAGAGGCAGGAGCATCACGATATCCCGGATAAGCGCCACCCGCAGACCCTGAAAAGCTGTATGTTCCGGATCTTCAGGACCAAAACAGCCACAGTCGATATCCAGTCCCAGCCAGATTGAATAGGATAAAAGAGCGATGAAAAACAACAGCATGACAACAATTCCAATCTTGCTTTTCAAACAGTTAAAAAGCAGTCCGATAGCCAACAGTATTTCTAAAACCGGCAACACTATTGCTGTTGGAAGAATCAGCACGTCAGGCAGAATAGCATACGCATCTATCGTTGCCGCAAATTGGTAGGGGCTAAACAGCTTTGGAATGGCGGCGACCAAAAAAATAACGCTTATTATCCACCGGCCCAAGCGATCAGCCAACATCAGCAGGCTTTGCAAATTATTTTTCCGGTCCATACAAAAGTTTTCCTGGAGATCGACATCGAGAGAAAAGAAGAATTCATTATTAATTTCATGCATCATGCAGAAATTAAACGTTATTGTCCAATAGTTAAACTCTATCAATAACGTGTCACTCATTGTGATTTCAGATTAGTAGAGCTTACCAGCTTCTTGTGGTGAATCTCAGTGATCTCGAAGTGATATTCCGTTTTGGACTTTTGATTAAAGCTGATAAAATGGAGGTGAACGTTTGCATACCTTGGCATTATACTGATATTTCGCTATTCTCGGTGAACGGTTACAAACGGAGATAAGTCGGAAAGATAAGCAACTTCAGGAGATATTATGGCCGAAAAAACGAATCGTTTACCGTTTCTCTATTTTGCTTCTTACTTTGTTTTATTGATAGGCACTGCTGGTCTGGTTTATATTTTTTTAGTACCGCCCCCTTCTGACATCCTTAAAGGTCTTCTCTATATCTTTCTCGGATTTATTACTTTTGGAACAGGTGAAATTCTAAATCATCCCAAAACCGGATTGATCACAACCGATAAGGATGACGATACCTCTTCCACCTTTTCAAAGCAGTTTCATCGAAAGCGCAATCCCTGCAGCTTAGGTAATCTCTGTGATATTGGCGCTATTCTTCTTTTATTCATTGGTCTCTCAGCCCTCCTGTTCCGCCAATAATCAATCAGGAGAGTATTTTTCAAGGAAAAAGCAGAACAACCGTGATGGAGAAGTCTATTCGAGTTCGACGCGCAACAGCATAAGATCCTGGCCTGAATCCGAAACGATATCGAGGTCCATGCCTTTGGTCACTTCATTTTCATCCGCCAGGACCTTGACCCCAAAGACAAAGGATTCGATGACAATACCTGCATTATCTCCAATAGCAACCTCAGCCTTCAGAACCTTTGCGACCCGGTGTTCGTTAGCCAGCTCCAGGAGCTGGTTATGCAGCCCCTGGGCAAGTGTAAATTCATGCATTCTCAGTCTTTAAGAGCTTAGGCATGAGTGGTCCGACTGCTCTGCACATTATACTTGAAGTATGAAGAACAGATTCCCTCGTCGGAGATCATACATGGACCGATAGGTGATTGTGGAGTACAGACCATTCCAAACGCAGGACAATCCGGTGGAAGTCCCCGACCTGAAATAATAGCGTTACACTGGCACATACAGGATTCCTGGCCTTCTTTAAACCTGACGTTGAATCTCTTGGTTGCATCGAATAATGAGAGTTCGTCACGGATAACGAAACCGCTCCGCTCAATTGTTCCCAGTCCGCGCCAGTCGGTATCTACTGCAAAAAACACTTCTGAAACCATCTTCCGCGCTTTCTTATTATCATCTGTAGAGTAAATAAATGCAGAAGTATCATCGAATACAGATTCTCCTTTTCGTATCTGCTTCACCAGGCTCAGAATACCTTCCAGAATTTCAACAGCCTCAAAACCGGCGATATAACAGGAAAGATTATGTCTTTTAGCGAGTTCTGTATACGCTTCGGTATCAGAGATGGTATTTATATGATCAGAACAAAGGAGACCACGGATATTGAGATCGGGATCCATCATCAACAGGTCGATAGTGGGAGGCAGTAACCTTATAGAAGGGATGACACAGAAATTATCTATCCCTAATCGCGCAGCCTCAAGTATAGTTTCAGCAACTCCTGGAGCAGTAGCCTCAAAACCAACAGCAGGATAGACGACTGTAAAGTCCGGTTCCCGCCGTGCAATATCGAGTGCATCCATGGGTGAGGTAATTATTTCGACCCTGGCGCCCTTATCACAAATTGAGCCAAGTGATTCACTGCTGCCGGGAACACGCAGCAGATCCTCACATGCTGCTGTAATGACCTTCGGCTGCATTCCTACTTTAACAAAAGCATCAATGTGCCCGGCCGGCATCACACAGACACTGCAACCGGGCCCTGCGACGAGATCAATTTCTTCAGGAAGGAGTTGACGCAGACCATATTTAAGGATTGCTCTGTTCTGTGTACCGCAAGCAACCATCAGTCGCATGGGGCGATCAACGAGTTTGTGTATTTCCTCAAGCAGTGCTTTCTGGAGATCAATATCCTTTACTACTTTCACGGCTTCCATTCGGTATACCTCTAACCCCAAGTGAAAGATATTACACTTCCACTTGACCCCAAATTGACTTTTGGAAAAAAGCTACTGAAAATTACTCTGAGGCTTCAGCCTCACTTCTCATTGCTTTATAGCTCTCAGAGTCGATTACTCTCTCGCTTTCGATTTTTTCGATCTCAGCTCGAGTCAAATGAAATTTTCCACATGCCGGACAAGTACCGTCAAATTCATCTCCAACGGCTCGTGCTTTTAACTCGTCAATAGTCATATGATCCAGTTTACCGCATGCACCACTGGGATTTTCTGCCCGCACCTGCACTCTTTTTGTTTGTGGCATCGTAACCTCCTGCTTAAACTATTAGCACTCCCTGAAGGGAATTGCGAATAAGTACTTTGTCTATACTACAGTATCGGCCAAAAAAAACAATAAAGGCTCTTTAGATAATTATTTTCATCTGCTGCCCTTAAAACCAACCCCAACATTTGGGATTTTTTTTTGACTCCAAGGCCGTTCATTTGCCCCAAACGGAAGTCATCTCTGTTCCCGTGAAGCAACAGTTTTCATAAATTTTATCTTCAAAAACTTCTATCACCCATTCTGAAAACAATCTCAGACGGGTGATAGAAACTTAAGTCATCAGCTGATTATTTTTTCAACTTCAATTCCTTTGGAATTTACGATGCTGACAGATACCGGTATGCCGCCATCCAGGCGGTGAGTTGCACAAGACATTCAGGGGTCGTAAGCGCGCACCGCCATTTCCACCTGGTTGAGCAGACCTTCATTATAAATCCCGTCTTTGATGAGTGTTGTCGCAGCCTGCTTGACACTCATATTCATCGGTGCAATGTTGTGCGTTGTTCCGACGATGAGGTTTGCCTTGGTGATACAACCATTATCATCGGTTGTATAATCATGGATCAAGGTTCCTCGGGGAGCCTCAACAATTCCCACTCCGCGGCCTGCTTTCGGCTCAACTTTGGCCCTCACTTTAGGATCTGTAATACCTTCCCATTCGAGCAGTTCGATGGTTCGTTCACAGGCATAAACCATTTCGATCAGCCGAGCATAATGGTACAGCAGGGTCTGCTGGGCCGGACGACCGAATGAACTCCTGAATGCCTCAAGTGCCGCCTGAGCTTTGGGAGTTGAGATCTTATCACAGACGTTGATTCTCGCGAGAGTGTTGGACCGGTAAATTCCCTTCGGAGCGGTCAGACTCATGTCAAAACCTTCGTCCCAGGATTTTGCATAAGGCATCTTGGAATATCCCCATGGCTCAACATGCTCACCAAGGAATTTGGTATATTCAGCGCCTTCAAAATCAACATAGCTGCCGTCAGGTTTCATCAACCGCTGCTTACCGTCATAGAGCCGGAGCGCGCCATCTTCACGGTCAACTGTACCGAGAAAACCTGTTTTTATCACTCCAAGCTCGCCGATTACGTCCATATACTTGCTGAAGACGTTTTCAATAGCGTAATCGAGCGCATACGTGGAAAAATCGAGCAGGGTTCTTGTTCCTTCAAGTAATTCCTTCCTCTCTTCTTCGACCATCACCTTGGCGAACCCACCGACAACCCCGGCGATCGGGTGAATGGCTTTGCCGGCAAATTTATCGAGCATCATCTGGCCAAGCTGACGCATCTTGACCACTTGAGTGGCCAGTTCCGGTGCAGCTTTCACTACCCCGATGACATTTCGTACGGAATAATCCGCATCCGGACCAAGAACAAAATCAGGTGCTGCAAGAAAGAAAAAATGCAGGATTTTGTCATTGATATGCGCCATCACCTGACACATCTCCCGAAGCTTATGTCCGGTTTCTGTTGGAGTCACGCCAAAAGCGCCATCAACAGCCTTGTTGGAGGCAAGATGATGCATCCAGGGACATATGCCGCAGATACGGTTGACAATACGGGGCACTTCTTCAGCCGGACGTCCCTCAATAAATTTCTCAAATCCGCGCAGGGACTGAATGTGCAAAAAAGCATCCTGCACATTGCCGTCATCACCTAAATGTATGGCGATCTTGGCATGTCCCTCAATGCGCGTTACCGGCGCAATATTTATTACCTTTCCCATCTTAATCCTCCTCTACGACCCGTTTCTTAACTGGCCGAAGTTGTCCGTGTGCACCTGAAAATCTCAGTATCGACCGTCGGTCAATTACTGATTTATAGTCAATCCCGTTACTTGCCAGGGCATTCATCATATCAAGCAGTTGATTCCCGTCTTTTCGAACCGGGCCAAAACAGCCGCGACAAGGCACCCTGGCACTGATGCAGGCAGGTGCTCCCCGCTTTGCGCAACCAGCTGCAGTTACAGGCCCCATACAGAGATATCCCTGTTCAAGCAGGCAGCGCATCTCATCTATTGGAGCTCCGGGTATACAATCGACGTTGGTAATAAAACGTTTCACCTTGTCTACGTCCCCTTTTCCTTCCCGTCTTGTCGGACAGGTGTCACAGACACTCTTTCCCGGCAGAACGGGATCGCGGCCTTGAACAAGTGACAGAATCACCTCGGCAATTAATGCAGGATTTGGCGGACAGCCTGGAAGCTGCATATCAATTTTCACCTTCTCATCACAGGCATAGACGCGATCAAGAGGAGCCGGAACTTCAATATTCGGTATCTTGGCGCCCGGATCAGTTGTCTCAGTGCTGAAAATCCCTTCCCAGCTTTCCTGCCGATCCTGTCCATTCATCAGCGCTGGAATTCCTCCGTGGGTCGCGCAGGTACCAAGAGCTATCAACACCTTGCACTTCTCACGCATCTCTTCCAGAACTTCAAGGTGTTCGTGATTGCTCACTCCGCCGGTTACAATGCCGACAACAGCTTCCGGAATCGTCAGCGTCAATCCTTCCCCGCACTGACCGAAATATTTGTGATCCATCAGAACCGGGGCGTGAACAATGTCCAGAGCCTCAGTTATTATTGGAATGAGATCTTCCCCAATGTTCAGGATGGCAATTTCACACCCCGAACAGGATCCCAACCACTCCATAGCAGTAGTTACGCCCATATCTCCTCCCTTTATGCCACTGAGGCATCCTGACCGTTTACAGGGCCTAATTTTTTGATGCATGCAGTCATTTCTTTAACCGCAGCAACGAACTTGTCCGGCTCCGCAGAAGACACCCAGGTCAATTTAAACCGATCAGCCTCATATCCAAAATCTTCCAACAATTCAACAACCATGTCGGAACGGGTCATAGCTTTATAATTACCATCCAGGTAATGACATTCACCGAGGTGTCAGCCAAGTACCATCACCCCGTCCGCTCCTTGGGACAAGGCATCCATGATAAATTCCGGATGAACCATCCCTGAACACATTACTCGAATGATCCGCACATTATGTGGATACTGCATCCTGGCAGTCCCCGCGAGATCAGCGGCGGCATAAGAGCACCAGTTGCAGCAGAATGCAACAATTTTAGGCTCAAAACTCATGTGGTTTACTCCTTCTCACTTTTAAATTCATTCGATGTACTCCTCCGGACCGCACAAGGAGAACGGTTTCATGCGACCGGAGAAGCATTCGATTTTTTAGTTTCAGACCGCAAGAGCCGCCTGAATCTGAGCACTGATCTGCTTCATTGTGAATCCTGATACGTATACTCCCCGCTTTGGACAGGTGCCCTGACATAAACCGCATCCTTTACACTGGGCCTTATTTACCCTTATCAATTTACCTGCTTCGACCCCATCTTCGGCGGGCCTATCGACAAGTGTAATCGCATTATACGGACACACATCGACGCACAGCGCACAACCATCGCAATAATTCTCATCGACGGCCGCTTTCACGGCATCAAGCGAGATATGGGTCTTTGATAGAAGTGTTGCAGCTCTGGCCGAAGCCGCCAGGGCTTGAGCAATAGATTCTTCAATTGGTTTTGGATAATGTGCCAGGCCGGCGACAAACATTCCGTCGGTTGAGAAATCGACCGGCTTCAGTTTTGCATGTGCTTCCTGGAAAAAACCCTGGCCGTCCACAGGAACCTTATAAAGTTTACCAAGATCTGCAGCATCTGTTTTTGGCCGAATAGCCGTGGCTAAAATGACCATATCCACTTCAATCTTCAATGGCCGATGGAGCACATGGTCCCAGACCTCAACATCAATTACCGATCCCTTCTGGGTTACCTTAGGCTTGCCATGCAGTTCGTAGTTAATGAAAATTACACCAAGTTTTCTCGCCTGCTTATAGAGAACTTCCCGTTGTGCATAGGTGCGCATATCCCGATACAGGATATAAACATTGCGCTCGGGGTTTTCTTTTTTGAGGGCGATTGCCGACTGCACCGAGTGGGTACAGCAAACCTTGGAGCAATACATATTGTCCCCTTCCCGGGAACCAACACACTGAATAAAGGCAAATCTTTTTGCGCTCTTCACATGCTTTTCTTTCAGTTCAAAAAGTTTATCGAACTGAACTGAAGTAACCACTCCATTAATGGAATCAAAACCGTATTCCGTCGGGACATAGGCATCCCCACCCGTGGCAACTACTCCTGCCCCGTGTTCGATGATTTTGGTTACCCCGTCGCGACCGGTTATTGTTGACTGGAAATTGCCGACAAATCCCTCTACTGCTGTCACAGTAGATTCTTTATGAATAATAATTTTATTGTTGGAGATAACCTTGTCAACAAGCTTTGCCACCTGAGTCGGCACATGTTCACCCGCCCAGGTATGCTTAAGATTAAGGGCATTACCACCTAAGGTATTTGTTCTTTCTACCAGATGAACCTCAAAACCCTGCTCAGCCAGATTGAGGGCTGAGGTCATACCGGCGACTCCGCCGCCAATAACCATCGCTTTCTGGGTGATCGGTACCGAAATAGGTTTGAGTGAATCCCCAAAAGTCACCTTGGCGGCAGCCATCCGAACCAGATCCTTGGCTTTGGCTGTTGCGGCTTTTGGATCACTGCTATGCACCCAGGAGTTGTGGTTTCTGATGTTCGCCATTTCCACGAGATACTCATTTAAGCCCGCAGCTTTCAAAGTTTCCCGAAACAACGGTTCATGTGTACGAGGGGTACAGGCGGCAATAACGATCCGGTTCAGTTTCTGCTCCGGGATACGCTTGGCGATCATCTCCTGGGTATCCTGAGAACAGGAGAACAGGTTGCGTTCAACATAAACGACATCCGGCAGAGTGGCGGCGTAGTCTTCTACAGCCTTGACATCAACAACGCCGGCGATATTCGACCCGCAATGACAGACAAAAACGCCGATACGAGGCTCTTCCAGAGTAACATCTTTTTCTTTTGGAAAAGTAGGTTCAGTAGTCAGTTCATATCTCGCCGGAGCAAGAAGATCAGCAACTGCAGCGGCTGCAGCCGATCCTTCGACAACTGACTGAGGAATGTCCTTTGGTCCTGAAATAGCACCACAAGTGAATATCCCTTCTCTTGAAGTTTGCACCGGAGAAAAATCGGAGGTAGCGGCAAAGTTATCTGCAGTCAGTTTGATGCCTGCGGTATGCGCAAGCTCAAGCACATGCTTTGGAGTCTGTAAACCGACAGACAGCACAACCATGTCATAAAACTCTTCCAGCTGGCGGCCTTCTTCATTGACATAACTCAGCCGCAGATCACCGCCCGAACCATCGGGCTCAACACCATTGACGCGGCACCGCACAAAGCGAACACCGGAATCTTCTTTAGCGCGTTCGAGATAGAGGTCAAATTCCTTGCCATGGGTACGCATGTCCATATAAAAGATGGAAGTCTGCAATCCCGGCACATGATCTTTGGCGATCACCGCCTCTTTAATGGCGTACATGCAACAAACCGAGGAACAGTACCCATTGTTGCAGAGGTTTTCATCTCTTGAACCTATGCATTGCAGAAAGGCGACCTTATTAACCGGCTTGCCGTCCGATGGACGAATTAAGTGTCCTTCAGTAGGTCCTGAAGCGGAGAGATATCTTTCCAGCTGCAACGAGGTAACAACGTTAGGAAATACACCATATCCCCATACTCCCGCATCCGTTGGATCATACGCCTCAAATCCAGGAGCCAGTACCACCGCACCAACATTGAGCTGATGAATTTTTTCGGTATCATCAAAATTAATCGCACCCGCATCGCAAACCTTCTCGCAAAAGCCGCACGCTCCCGGTTTTTGCAGTCGAATGCATGCGTTGGGATCAATCTGGTATTTAAGCGGAACCGCCTGGGCATATTTGACATAAATAGCCTTGCGTTTTCCGGTTGCTGCTTCGTACTCACTGTCAACTTTTTTGGGACATTTCTCAGTACATGCACCACAGGCAATGCACTTCTCCATGTCCACATAGCGAGGAGATTCTTTCACAGTTATGTCAAAATTTCCTGCGTTGCCATCGATCTTGACGACCTCACTGAGAGTCATCAATTTAATATTTAAGTGCCGACCGCACTCAACCAATTTTGGCGCGATGATTCACATCGAACAATCATTGGTAGGGAAGGTTTTATCCAGCTGAGCCATGGCACCACCGATGGCGCCGGACTTTTCAACCAGGTATACGTAATAGCCGGAATCAGCGAGATCCAGGGCAGCCTGCATCCCTGTAACTCCACCTCCCACAATCATTACCGACCCAACTTTTTTTGTGTCCAGCATGATAGGTGTCTCCTCTCCAATTTTTATATCAGTTCAACATCCTGATGCTATACAAACATAAGGATATTTATCTTCTGTATACCTTCTCCAGACAACCGAAGAAGGCCGCGTATGTGCCCGTAATCCCGAAAACAGAGCTCTGCTCAACAATTTTTTTTCGATAGCTCTATTGCTTATTCGGCATGATCAGGGAATCGGCAACAAGCTCCCAGATGTACTTCACTTCGATGCCAAGATCATATTCCTTATTGAGAGACTTCATGATCTGGTCACGGCAGTTATGACATGGAGCGACAACCAACTCGGCACCGGACTCGGAAATCTGCCGGGCCTTGATGCGGCCGTAAAATACCCGCTCATCTGAATACGGCAGCGCCCAGGCTCCGCCGCCTGCACCACAGCAATAGGCACCGTTGCGGTTCGGGTTCAACTCCCGCACATCGTCGGAGCAGGACTGAGTGACCTTCCGCCCTTCCTCGAAATATGCCTGACCGAAAGCCTTTAGTGATTTGCGGCCATAGTTGCATGGGTCATGATACGCTACAGGTATGGAATGTATCGATTTGTCGAGTTGAATTTTTCCTTGCTCGATATACTCGAGCAATAAATCGAATACGGTTACTATTTTGAATTCCTTGAGTGCTTCGGGATACCATCTGTTCAACCCGGACCGGGTTGCGAAATAGGCATGGCCTCACTCGGGGAGGAGGAGGACCTGACAGTTCAGCCTCCTCATGTTGTCGACGATGCGGCCGACTATGGTTTTCATCGATTCATCATCACCGGAAAAAAGACCCCAGTTCACTCCTTCCCAGTTTTCGGACGAGATAGTCCAGGATTCTCCGGCAGCATAGAAAATCTTCCACCACCATTTCATGTCATCCGGTTCAGCAAATGGTTCCTTGGAATTCACGGTAACGAGCACCCGTGCACCATGAACATCAATAGGAGTTTTGAAGCCCGGACAGCAGTCTTCGGCCAGTTCGTCACCAAGATCTTCACAGAGAAAGAGGAAATCGTCTTTTGGAATACCCAGGTTGTTGCCACGCTCAAGACACATGGTGACACCTTTATGAATAGGCCCGGGGACTTCCGCTCTCTTCCTGGTTCCGCGGATTTTCCGCATCAGTGCTGTAATCTGAATGTTTGCTGGGCAGGATTCTTCACATTTGCCGCACATGGTGCATTTCCATGGCCAACTCGATTCAATCAACTCTTTATCCATGCCAAGTACAGCCATCCGAACGATCTTACGCGGGTCAAGACCATCAACCCCTGCAATAGGACAGGCGCTGGCACACGTTCCACAGGTAAGACAGGAGTCGGCCCAGGAAGGATCAATGGCAATCTCGCTTTTCAGACCATTGATAAAGAGTGGTTCCCTGTCTGTTACCTCAAGAGCTCCAAGAGCTTTTGGACTGACGTTGTTGGAAGGATGAACATGCGGCTCACGCCCGAACTTTTCACAGAGTTTGTGGTAATCATGAAACTTCATAAGGTACTTGCGGCCCGGACCTTCCTTGGCGGGAAGGGTACCGGCATTTATCCAGTTCCTTATGGTGTTTCGATGAACCCCAAATTCTTCTGCAAGTTCGCTGACTTTAAATTCATACATCATAAAAGGTCACCTCATTTGACATTAAGAGAAAGAATTTGTGATATTTTTTCACACGCTTCAGTTACAGCTTTTGACATGGCAGGCGAAAGGCCCGGGGCAATCTCTTCAGGGATGTATTCAATTTGAGCCGCAAGGATTAAAACTTCTATTCCGGTGTTCTGCTCAAGCTCCTGCAATAAATTCACTGTAGGAAATTGATGAAGAGAAAAATCATGGATTTTTTTGGCAGGAATCTCGATCGGCAGGATCTGAAAAACTTCGCCGGGGGAACGATCCGGGAAATCAACCGCATCCAGAATTATAATTTTTTTCGGTCTCCCTTCTTCGGTCAGGAGGAAGTCAAATAAATACTCACGCACGCAGGTACCAACATCTTCTGCATGAACGTCCGAAGGTATTTCATAGTGACCATTGAGTCGGTCTACCACTGCAGGACCATAACCGTCATCACCCATAATGACGTTCCCGCAGCCAAAGATCATTGTTGTATATTTACTTAGTCCCATTGTGCAAACAGTGCCTCATCTTTTAAGTTTCAGTGAAAATACCATTCGCTAAAGGGAAGTGCAAGCTTGTTTTTATGAGTTAATACAGGAGGTCTAGCATATTGTCGAAAGTATTAGCATAATATGCACATTTTATTTGAAGGTTTTATACAAAAAAACTAATAACCACCACATTGTCGCATAAGATGTTGTCATCAGGGAGATAAAAGCCAATGAAAGGAGCACCATATTGATAGGCAATTTACTGGACAGAGAGCCGGAATGAGGCAAGAGGTCCTACAAAAAACAAACCATCATGCATCGGATTGGAATAACATCGAATACATGATGGTCATAGAGGGTGATCAATAAATCGTTTTATTTCCCATTTACAGGAGCTGATGCAAAACCATCGGGATTATTCATCTGCCAACGCCAGGTGTCTTCGCACATTTCACGCAGTCCATAGCTTGCCTGCCAACCGAGTTCACGAAAGGCTTTTTCCGGGTCTGCATAGCAGACAGCGATGTCGCCCGATCTTCGACCGACGATTTGAAAGGATACTTCCCGACCGCTTACTTCCGCAAAACTCCGGACCATCTCCAGTACGCTGTATCCCTTTCCGGTACCAAGATTGTAGACAACTACCCCTGGTCGTTGAAGAATTTTAGTAAGGGCCTTCACATGCCCCACGGCCAGATCGACAACATGAATATAATCTCTTACACCGGTTCCGTCGGGAGTCGGATAATCATTACCGAAAATTGAGAGTTTTTCGAGTTTGCCCACAGCCACCTGGGCAATATATGGTATCAGATTATTGGGAATGCCATTGGGATCCTCACCTATCAAGCCGCTTTTATGAGCGCCGACAGGATTGAAATAACGAAGCAGACAGACGTTCCAGTCACCATCCGCCTCATGAACATCCCTCAGAATTTCTTCAACCATCAGCTTGGTTCGTCCATAGGGATTTGTACAGGACAGAGGAAAGTCCTCGGTAATCGGTACAGTTGCTGGATCACCGTATACCGTTGCCGAGGAACTGAAAATAATATTTTTAACCCCGTGATCAGACATAACAGCGCAAAGGTTGAGGGTTCCTGTAATATTATTATGATAATAGAGCAGCGGTTTCTCGACAGATTCTCCGACTGCTTTTTTGCCGGCAAAATGAATTACAGCATCAAATTTTTTTCGGCACTTTGAAAAGACCTCATGCAAACCGGACCGGTCAAGCAGATCCACTTCAAAGAAGTCTAATCTTTTCCCAGCCAGTTGCTCAACACGTTTTAACGACTCCATGCTGGAATTGGAAAGATTATCTACCACAGTTACCCGATGGCCGTCGTTCAATAATTCAAGGCAGGTATGACTTCCTATATACCCCGCACCTCCAGTCACAAGAATATGCATGTTCACCTTAAAGTTTAAAATTATAGTTTGATTGTTTACGAAAGCAATTACCCTTCCTGAATAAGCACAACAAGAGCCAATACAAGAAAAGATCTTACCATCAGAATTCTATTATACCCAGAAGCGCGCTTAATTTTCTTTTTTCCCGGCACAAAAATGAGTACATTTTGTCCAGCAGCCGGAAAGAAATAATTTTCCTGCTAACCCCCAAATCATTTTACCAGGAGCAATTATGCCGTATGTAAGTATCAGAGTAGCAGGAACCCTCAGCAAAGAGCAGAAAGAAAAGATCAGCAAAGGCGTTACCGAGGTGATCTGCAAGGAAGCCAACAAACCGCCCGAAGCCGTTCTCATTTTTATTGATGAAGTTCCCCATGAAAACATTGCCAAGGCCGGAAATCTCCTCCAGCCGCCAAAGTAAGTTGCAGCAACCAACAGGTATGGCGACAGGGATGCTCTCCCTGTCGCCGTCCTCTATGTTTATTGAACAAGAGCCAGATACTCTGACTCCGACAGAAGTTGAACGCCAAGAGCCCGAGCTTTTTTGAGCTTGCTTTCACCGACTTTCTCTCCGCATACCAACATATCAGTTTTTCCGGTAACCGAGTCTCCAACCTTTGCACCAAGAAGCTTAGCCTGTTTTTTCATCTCGTCCCGGCTGCCGTTCCGCATAGCACCGGTAAAGACTATCAACTTGCCCGACAACAGGCTGTTGTCTTGTGCCTCTTCCGCTGCATTGAGCGGTGTCCTCAGCAGATTAAAACCCATTTGATGCATTGTATCGAAGTGTCCTGCGGAAGCTGCCAGCCCCGAGAGCATCGCGTCGGCAATTTTTTCGCTGAAACCTTTGATCGCCACAATTTCTTCCCTGCTGAGCCCGAAGACTCTTTCAAGAGGATAAACAGTCAGCAATTTTTCACAGTTCCCCATACCCATCCTGTAGATGCCAAAGGCAGCAAGAAAACGCCAGTCTTCAATCGTCTCTACAAGGCTCCTCTGCAACTGGCCGACCATATTTTCCGCCTGCTTGGGCCCAAAGCCGAAATCAACAAGGTCTTCTACCTTCAAGCCGTAAATCTCTGGAATTGTCCGGACACCGCATCCATAGATTTTCCTGATTGAAGAAGGCCCAAAGCCATCGATATTGCCAAGAACCTTAAAGAAATGCTCAATGGTATGGGTAATCTGTGCCGGACAATTCATATTATTGACGCAGAGGAGGTAATCTTTTTCCCATACAAGAGTCGAACCGCAGCTTGGACATTTTTCAGGAAGCTGCGGTTCGACTGCTACCAGCACTGCTTCAATTTTTGGTATAACTTCGCCGCTTCGTGACAGTTTGATCCTGGCACCAGGGCCAATCCCATTTTGCCGCACCATATTATAATGATGCGCTGTTGCCCTTTTTATCAAAGCTCCGCTGAGCCTGGTCGGTTCAACTTCAGCTACCGGATTCACCCGGCCGGACCTGGAAGTCTGGGCAACAACCTGGAGGACTTCCACCTCAGCCGTCTCTGTATTTCTTTTATAGGCAATCTGCCAGCGGTGATGATGACGGGTTGCCCCCATGAAATCCTTAAGTTTATCATGGAAAATTTCAATTACTATCCCGTCCACATCGTAATCAATTTCCTGCCAGAGTTTATCGATGATCTTGTTGAAATCTGCTGAGAGTTCCGGCCATTTACCTTTCCAGTCAGGAAGCAGCATAAACGGATAGAAAACAGCCTTCTTCATTCTTATTGCCTCAGCCGCCGGAAGCTCGAGATCTTTTTCTTTAATCAGACTCGCCTGAAAATTTCTGGAGTTATCAAAAAGACCGGCAAGATTTTTTAGAAAATAACTGCGGCTGACCACAATCTCGCCGGCACCAAGACCACGCGATCCACCATTTGCAACCTGCAGGCCACGCTCGAAAACCCGGGTAATATCGGTTCCACGACGCCCGTCTCCGCGGGTATATAATGTCCTGCCATCATCATAGGCTGCAAAGCCGTCCAGCTTAGGAGTCGCCCGGAATTCCAGCAAAGAAAAATCGACATCACATTCCTCAGCCGCCTTCCTAATCCTATTGATCCAACGCTCAATTGCCTCAAATTCATAGGCTTTTTCGGTAGAAAGCATCCGAAAAGGCAGTTCAACGGTCTTTGCCTCCACCAGTGGTTCCGGCTCCACTGTGTGTAAAAAAGGATGTTCGGGAACCCTGCTTTTCAGTTCCTCGAGATAAATAAAGTCATATTGCTCGTCAGGAATGAGTTGTTCTCCGGCTCTATAAAGTATATTGGCAAGCTCAAGGAACTCAAGCAGGGCATTATCATCCACCTCAGACAATTCGATTCCCTGATCGGCAATAGCCGACACATCGTTCTCGGAAAGGTAGTTGAGCGTGAAGCCCGCTTCGGCCAAAATTTCTGATTGCGAGTCACTGAACACTGCGGTTTTTCCCATCGCTTTATCACTCCGTCTATTGTAAATATTTGCTTTAGGCTGCGATCATCATTTCCTGCATATCGGCTCCACATGAGCACGAATGGCTGGAGTCATCGATGAGCAAAAGAGGTATTAATACTTTTTTCCACAGGGCACAACCAGGAAGAGAAATCATGAAAAGAATCGATTTTCGAAGCGATACAGTTACTCAGCCATCTAGAGCAATGCGTCAGGCCATGGCCAAAGCAGAAGTTGGCGATGATGTCTACCGTGATGACCCTACGGTCAACCAGCTGGAACATTACGCTGCCGAATTGCTCGGCTTTGAAGCTGCTATTTTCACTGCAAGCGGAACCCAGGCCAATCTCATAGGTATCATGTCCCACTGCGGACGTGGTGACGAATATATCGTTGGGCAGCAGGCCCATACGTATAGATACGAAGGTGGAGGCGCCGCCGTTCTTGGCTCCATCCAGCCGCAGCCTATTGAATTTGAACCGGATTCAACTCTGTCTCTGACCAGGATCGAAGAAAAGATCAAACCCGACGATATTCATTTTGCCAGAACCCGGCTGCTTTGTCTGGAAAATACCCGGAACGGCAAAACACTCCCCCTCGATTACCTGAAGCACGCTGCATCATTTGCCAGGGACAAGAACCTCATGTTGCATCTCGATGGAGCAAGACTCTTGAATGCAGTTGTCAAACAGAACGTCCAGGTTACAAACATCACCAACCATTTTGATTCTGTATCTCTCTGCCTGTCCAAAGGGCTGGGAGCACCTGTCGGCTCCCTGCTTTGCGGTTCAGCTCGCTTTATAGATGAGGCGAGAAAGTGGAGAAAAATGGTCGGCGGCGGTATGCGACAGGCCGGAGTCCTCGCTGCCGCAGGACTATACGCCCTGGAAAACAACGTTGAAAGACTGGCGCTTGATCATCAACACGCCGAAACCCTGAGTGAAGGGTTATTGCAATATGACCTGCTGGAGGTGGAAAGAGATCCTGCCCAGACCAATATGGTCTTTTTTAGCATGGATGAGGTAAAAGCTAAAAATCTGGCTGACTTTCTTGCAAAGGAAAATATCCTCATCAGCCCCGGACGGACAACAAGGCTGGTCACCCATCTCGATATCAGCAGTGATGATATTGCATATACGTTGCAAAAAATAGATGACTTCTTCAACCCCTGATAATTGAGGAGGGCAATCAGCTTCCAGAACTCACTGCACAGACGGAAGCCACACCGTCTGTGTCAAGCCGATCAAAAAAACTCTCCACCACATCGACCATCCATGCCTCTTTTTGAGTGCAGTGATCGCTTGTCCACAGCCAATGAACAGTACTCTCAAAAAGGGGCCAACCGGAACAAGCGGCTCCGTGTAACGGCGGCTTAAGCACAGTGCGCATTTCTTCAAGGGTTGGCAACCGCCAGCTATTTCGCCCATGCCAGTTGATGTCGTTGAGGTGATAGACATATTCTTGAGCCTGCTGCCAGTCCAGGGTAAACCCGGAACCACGCCGTTGCCAATAGAGATCGCTGTTTTTCTCAAATACCACCAATGGCCCAGCTACCTCGAAATCCTGAGTGGTATATTGAAGAGGCCGCAATAACTCATCCAGTCCAAGAAGCTGGCGGACATCCTTAGACATCACCCTGCACGGCTCCTTTCGGTATACTTTTTGTTCTCTTCTTATGTCCTGCAAACTATGGCTGCTTCTTTCACCACAGTTTTCCGGAAAAACAAGCGGAAGCGCCTCGACAGCCAAACGCATCTCCTGAGCACTTGTGTAGCGATGGCCAGGGTTTACAGCAAGACTTTTCATAATACACTTATCCCATTCCGCCGACTCTGCCGACTCCGGCCCTCGTTTGAAATTGAGTGACCCCGGAGGCAAAATATCTCCCTGCCTGTGATCCACAAGATGACCGGTTAACATCCTATAAGCCATTACCCCCAGGCTGAATAAATCTGCGCGACCATCGGCCTTTTTCGGATCTTTCTCCTGTTCGGGTGCAGCATAGTAAGGAGAGCCAACCTGCATGCCGGGAATGACCATCTTTTCTTCACCACGAACCCGGGACAATCCAAAATCGATAATTTTTATCCGGTCATCATTGGTAAGCATCAGGTTAAAGGGTTTTATATCCCTATGGACAATTCCGGCGAAGTGCAGTCGTTCGAGTCCCTTCAAAACCTGGATCAGATACGTTCTTGTTTTTGCAGCGGAGATAATCCGGGACGGTGCTTCGACTCGATAAGATTCACCGATGAGCGCACCTATGGAATGAGCAAAAAATTCGAGCACGATAAAAGGTTGTCCTTCATGCTCGTCACAATCGATAATTTTAGCGACATGATCATGGGATAGATTTCCCATGATTTTAGCCTCTTCAATGAAAATTTCTTTTAATCGTGCTTCGCCAACCAGATCGGCAAAGATCTCATCTCTCGGCTGAAGAATTTTCAAGGCAACCAGACGCCCGGTAACAGGCGCTTTTGCCTTATACACGGTACTCATGCCACCGCGCCCCAGGCGGCCGATCACTTCATATCTGCCAATGGTTTTCATCTGTTAGCGCAAACGTGTTGCATAGATTTCCGGGAAGCCCCGCTCCCTGATTTTTTCCATGGTCGTCTCTTTATCGTAATCGACAAATCGAACTTCCAATTGTCGATTTGGGATATCCCAAAGAAGATATTTGGCACGGCTGTCGCCATCTCTTGGCTGTCCTACGCTGCCGCAATTGATGATATATTTATTATTCGGCTGCAAAGTTACTATCTCCTGCCCCAAGACTCGTCGGACAAGAGTATCATTTTGCCCGGTGACAAGCATGAGCCTATGGGTATGTCCAAGAAAAAATAGCCTTGCAGATGCCGAAGTAAAGAGATTGCCGATTTTTTCATCCGACTGCCGATCCAGATACTGAAAAACAGAATCCGGTGGATAGCCATGGACAAAACGAGCATTTTCAAACTCAACAAAGGTTGGCAAATTACAGCAATACATCTTGCTGTTGTCCGACAGAAGGTTTTCAGTTGCGATATTGTTTTCTACTGCCTGAAAATTAAGCCACCTTCTTCCCCGAACATCCTTGAGAGCAAATTCATGGTTGCCAAGCACAGAAATGTATCCCAATTTCTGCAGCAGAAACACCACCTCTTCCGGATCCGGACCATAGCCAATATTATCGCCAAGACATATGACTTTCGAGGCTCCCTGTATTTCGAGGTCGTCACGAACTGCCTCGAACGCCTCCAGATTGCCATGAATATCAGCAAGAACAGCTACCTTCAACTCTTCTCATCCATTCTTTTTCTGTTCCAGTTCATCCCACCGGTTATACAATCGCTCGACTTCTACCTGGGCAGCCTCAGCTTCCTGCCAGCATTGAGCAAGCGCCTCCGGGTTAGACACTATTTCAGGCAGCTCCATTTTTTTCTGCAGCTGCTTAACCCTTTTATCTTCAGCTGCAATAATCTCTTCGATCTGATCATACTCTCGCTGATCCAGATAAGACAATCGTCCCTGGTTGTTCTGGTTATTTTTTTGAGAAGGCGTTTTTATAGCTTTCCCTTTATTTTTCTTCCATCGCTCTTCTGTCTTTACCTCCGGCAAATCGTCCAGCCATTGCTCATAGTCGGCATAATATGTTACTCCGCTCTTGCCGCCAAAGCCAAGAAGCCGGTGACAAACGCGATCAAGAAGATACCGATCGTGGGTGACCAGAACGAGTGCCCCCGGGAAATCCAGCAAACTTGCCTCAAGGACATCTAAGGATGCAATGTCAAGATCGTTCGTCGGCTCATCAAGCAGCAGAATATCGGCCGGCTGCCGCATAAGCCCGGCAATGAGGATTCGCGCCTGCTCTCCGCCTGAAAGTTGACCTACCGGCGTCTCCAGTTGATCCGGGCGAAAAAGAAATTTTTTCCCCCAAGACACCACATGCAGAGATCTGCCGTTATACATGATGGAATCTCCATCAGGGGCCAAGGCCCGCCGCAGCGTTAAAGTCGGGTCAATCGTTTCCCTGTTCTGGTCGAAAGAGATAATCTGAATGTTGTCAGCTACTTTCACGACTCCCGAGTCGGGAACTGCCCCTGAGCTATCTGTCGCACCAGCCAGGATTTTCATCAAGGTTGATTTACCGCAGCCATTTCTCCCCAGCAAGCCAAGCCTGTTTCCGGGAGAAAGGATGATATCGAGGTTGCTGAAAAGTGTGCGATCGCCGTATGATTTAGAAATCTTCTGGACTTCCAGCAGCTTCTTGGTTTTCCTGCCGGTCGCCTCAAAGTCAATCTGCACGCTGGAAAGAGATCGGTTTCTCGCTTTTACCTCAGCCAGTTCACCTGTTAGTTTATGCGCCTCGTCAATACGATATTTTGCTTTAGTGGATCTCGCCTTCGGCCCCCTTCTCAACCATTCGACTTCCCGGCGCGCCTTATTGGCAAGACGTTCTTCCTCTTCCATTTGTCCAACAAGAAATTCTTCCCTTTTCTCTAAAAAATGAGAATAGGATCCCTGTACCTGAAAGGTCCCTTCGGGGTACACAGCCGACATCTCGACAATCCTGCTACTACAGTTTTCAAGGAAATGTCTATCATGACTGACCAACATAAAAGCAGATGGCCCTGCCCCTCCGGTGAGCATTTTTTCAAGCCAGAGTATTCCTTCAATATCGAGATGGTTGGTAGGCTCATCCATTACCAGCACATCCGGAGCATTGAGCATCGCTCGACAAATAGACAGCCTTTTTCGCCATCCACCGGACAAACTGCTTACAGTTACATCAGCATCAGGGAATTCAGCACGACTGATAAGAGTGTCGACCCGGTAGTACTTTTCAGCATCTTCGACATCTTCTCCGTCAAGTGCCGACATCAGATTGTCACTGATAGTCTTTTCTTCTTCGAAGATATCCTCTTGGGCAAGGTAGCTGATACGCACAAACTTTTTGCAGACCAATTGACCGGAATCGAGATCTTCTAACCCACAGATAATTTTTAATAAAGTTGATTTTCCGGAGCCATTCGGACCAATAATACCGATCCTGTCTCCTTTATTGACCATCAGACTGATATTTTGAAAAAGAGTCTGGGACCCAAATGATTTTGAAACTGATTTACAAGTGATAAGATTAGACATAGTTGACCAAAGTACGGGAGATAAAACACGGTGGAGGGAGCATCAGAAACCGTGTTTCTTATTGAGAATTGCTAAATTGTAATGGATATACAAATGCTTAGAGCAGCAGTGACTACCAAAAAGACTAAATAGGGTTGATAAATTATCCCTACCCCTGTATACAAAAAACTTTTTTATTCATTTGCTTCTAATGAACTTTTTCATATAGACTAGCAACATAATACTTTTTGTTTTCTTGATTAACAACTCTTTTGGATTTGTGCATGGATGAACAACTACACATAATCATTGCAGGCGACAGGGGAAAAGTATTCAAGTTACCCTGCTCAAGGAAAAAACTCTGTATTGTTTTGACGACATCCGTCATAACCTTTCTTGTCCTCACTATTACCAGTATTTTCTCATTCAGTCTTTATACTAAAAACCGCAGCATTTCACACGAACTCACTGGATTACAGGACCAGCTGAACACCAGCGCTAAACGGATAGAACAACACAGCAAGATGACCGAAGAAGAACGGCTCAGACTCGATCTCAAAATTGCTCAGCTTGAACTTAATAACATCAAGCAGGAAACTGCCTTCAAACAGGAAAAAGATTCTCTTATATCTACTGCGTTAAGCGAACTCAATGAACGTAGCGAGCTGATCGAAAAAATAATCGGCAGTATCGGTATTAAAATACCGCTGAATACAAACAGCAATTCCAAAAACAGCGGCGGCCCCTTTATCCATCAGCAACCGGATAGCGAGAGAGACGAACTCCTTTTTAAAGCAGATAAATATGTCAATGCTATCATCCATCTCCCCTTCGGTAAACCTGTCAAGGGGCAGATTACCTCAAGATTCGGTAAACGAAAAGACCCTTTTAATCAAAAACCAAGTTATCATACCGGGATAGATTTTCGCGGCAAAAAAGGCGAGCCCATTTATGCCACAGCAGATGGTGTCGTAAAAAAAGCGTTTCGTAACGGTGGATACGGTAACTTTGTAGTCATTGACCATGGAAACGGATATACAACCTCTTTTGCTCATATGCAGAAATATATAGTCCAAAAAGGCGACAGGGTCGAACGCGGCCAAACCATAGGATTTATTGGCAACACAGGGAGATCGACAGGCTCCCATCTTCACTATGAAGTGGCATTGGATAATAAACCGATCAATCCATACAATTTCTTGAAAGTTGCAGACCTGTCCGAAAAATCGTTATCTTCATTGGAGAAAAAATAAGTTATGGGAATGTTTGGTAAATCAGTAAACGTTGAGCAGGAAATGAAAAAAGTCGACAGCGAAGCAATTTCGTCAATCATAGATAAAACTATGACAATCAAAGGAGAAATGGTATTTAAAGGGAAAACCCGGATTGACGGAACGATAAACGGAAATATAAACGGAGAACATTTAATTCTCAGCGAAACCGGAAAAATAGTTGGCGACATTAACGTATCTTCTTTTAACTGCTACGGATCGCTTGAAGGGAATGTAAAAGCTACAATGCTGACTGCGAGAAAAAATTGCTCCATGCATGGCAAGATTGAAGCCGGCAGTTTGACAGTCGAACCAGGCGCATCGATTCAGGGAGAAATTAATGCAGTCGCAAAAGATCTGAAATTAGTTGAAAAAGATATCCCAGTTGCTATCATGACTAAAACATCGGCTTCAAAATAAATTAGTGAACGTTTACCGGTGGCCCATGGTTCTTTGAGTATTTTGCTGTCTCTGGTGAGCGATTACATAAATTTTACCTTCTAAAAAAAATGCTAAAACGAGAATCGTTTATGCCATTTGACCAGCCTACAGTCGGAAACCTGCTTAAATGCCCATATTGTGGCAATGAAAAGGAATTTTTCGAGATCACCGATGATGTAATTACTACGACGCATTACATCCAAAACAAAGATGGAAGTTTCACCATTGAAAACAAAAGCTCCCAGTCTCTCGGTGACGTAAAGCTCTTTTGCGGCAACTGCGAGGAAGACCTCTCTTCGTTTCACCAACGATTTTCGGAGATGATCTTTTGAAAGATCCCCCCACAATAATCCGCGACAACGAAACACTTTACTCCTCCTATCAACAGCTAAAATCAGACGACATCGTATGCGGCAGAATCCGCATGAAACCTGGTGAAGAGCATGTGCTGACAGACTTGCTCCAAAGAGGAATACACCTCATCCCTTCGGCTACATCTCAATTGGCGAGCAGATCAAAGACTTTCCAGGTCAGAGTCTTTAGTGAATTCATGTTACCTGGTACTCATGCGATTTACGACACTCATGCCTTGCTCAGCGCCTCTTCATTTTATCGGCAGCAGCAGTACACGAAAGTAATCCTAAAATCCGACCGAAAAAATGGTGGTCTTGGCATCCATAGCTTTAACGATATTGAAGAACTGTATAACTGCGCGAGTGCAGGATTTTTCCCCTTCCCTTTCGTCATCCAACCCTTTCAAAACAAATGCAGGGATATCCGGGTGATTATGCTTGGAGACTATCTGGAAGCCTACGAACGGATCAATCCATACAATTTTAGGAATAATTTACATTGCGGCGGGAAAGCTATTCCATACGTTCTTTCCGATCAGCAGCATACATTCTGCATAAAAGTTATGCGACGCGGCAGCTTTCCCTATGCTCATCTCGACCTCATGCTCACCGCGGAAGGTGAATGTTGCCTGACGGAGATAAATCTTCGAGGAGGATTAAAAGGAGCGAGAATTTCAAGCAGGATATATCAAGAAAAACTTAAAGCAATCCACGAATTACTTCTCTCCCAACAGACCCAAACAACCTGTTAAATCGCAACCAAGTCGCAACTCCCATTGGTCAGGCAAGTGTCAGATTTAAAGTTTCTGGAGCTCTAACTGTGATAATACTGCAATGAAAATGTTCAGAGCGGACCACTACTGATGAGAAACGCAGGCTAAGTGACTAAGTGGCATTTATTCTACGGTACTAAAACGAAAAAAGGAGAGTACTCAAAAAGTACTCTCCTTTTTAAACTTAAGACTCAGTGTATATTAATTATACACAGCCTGTCGGCTTAGGAAGGCCAGCCATTTTACAGGCTCCCTTACCAGGTCCTGATGGGAACAGTTCGTAGATTCTCTTCAGAGGAAAACCGGTGGTTTTGGAGAGGATACGAACCATTGGAGCGATTCCGTTCTTCTTGTAGTATTCCTGAAGGGCATCGATCACTTTCTGATGCTCGTCAGTCATTTCGCTGATTCCTTCAACACCTTTTACATAATCAACCCAATCCTGGTTGAAATCATCACCTTTGAGCAGGAATCCGTCTTCATCTACTTCAAAACTACTTCCGTTGTGTTCGAGAGTTGGCATTACAAACCTCCTTAGAATATTATTTTTATAGCTTTCGCCGTTTTATAATTTAAAACTAACTAGGGCTTATTACTATAGCCGAAACAATTTGTCAAGTGAATGACGAATCATTTGACAAGCCGATAAGACGCCCCGTGCCTCTTTACAAAATAATGTGAAATTTTAAACACATAGACCACACAAAACAGAGATCAAAAAAAAATAGCCTGAATGTTCATGAGCAAAACCACAAAGTTTTAAGGCACTTCTATATACCTTTGGCGTTCAAATGAAATCCTTTCTCAATGAGTCCTTTAGATCATTTTTTGTAGCAACAACGCAGATGAAGAGTTTTTACGACGCCTTCACATATTGACGTTTCATTTTCTTTTAATATCATATACTGAAGATTTTGCACACTACGCATCGTTTTTTAACCTGTCTTGGGAACAGACAATTGGATTTTTACTTGCACAGGATAAAAAGAAAGAGTAAATCGAACAGACTATTGATTGACCTATAACCGCAAAACCTTGCTGTTTTATTTAAAGAATTCGATATTAACGAATGAGTATCAGCAGCAGGTTTAACAAACATATATAAAAATTAACTCTAAGTTCTCACTATAAATTCATGCTGCAGCTACTCCGAAAAAAAGCCCAATCGACCTTTATTCAAATTATCGTAGTAATAATCGCCCTTGTTTTCATATTTTGGGGCGTTGGCGCCAATCTTGGTGGAGACCGACAGGCTGCACTGGTGGTTAACGGTGAGCAGATTACCTTTGAACAATATCAGCAAGCATATGACAGGGCATTTCAGCGGCTCAGTGATCAATTTGGCGGCAATGTTCCCAAAGGGCTTGCCGAAACATTCGGAATCAAAGAACAGGTGATAAGACAGCTCATTCAAACCGAGCTTTTGAGGCAGGGCGCCGAGAAAATGGGTCTCCAGGTCAGCGCCGAAGAAATTCGGAAGATAATTGAAGAGATGGTGCAGTTCCAGGAAAACGGTGTTTTTAATATTGAACGATACAAGGCAGTGCTTGCAGCAAATCGGATGGCACCGACTAAATTTGAAGATTCCATGCGGTTTGACAGGTTGTCTGAGGTAGCCGTTCGGGAAATCAGCAACTTTGCCAATGTAGTGACTGATTTCGAGATACAGGAAGTCTACAGCCGGCAAAATGAAAAAGTAGCTGTCAAATACATTAAAATATCACCAGATCAGTTCGTCGACAAAGTAAAAATAGACGATAAAGCTTTAATGACCTGGTTTGAAACCGTTAAAGACAGTTACAAGACAGATCCACAAATAAAGGTGAAATATCTGACATTTACCTATGATAATGTCGGTCGTAAAATAGATATAGACAACAGTAAAATTGAAGAATATTACCGCAACAATATAGAAGAATTTCAGATCCCCGAACAACGGCATGCCCGGCATATTATTTTCCAGGCAACTGAAGAAGACTCTCCTGAACGTCATCAGGAACAGGCGAAAAAAGCCGGAGAAGTACTGGAACTTGCAAAAAAAGGACAGGATTTCAGCGAGCTCGCTCAAGAATATTCTGAAGGTCCTTCAAAAGACTCGGGTGGTGATCTTGGTTTTTTCTCCGAAGGACAAATGGTTCCGACATTCGACAAAGCGGTCTTTAGCATGCAGCCAGGAGAAATCAGCGAGGTTGTAAAAACCCAGTTTGGCTACCATATTATTAAGCTCGAAGAAATTCAGGCAGATAAAACACAGCCTCTAGAAGAGGTAGCTGGGGAAATTGAAATATCGCTCCAACAAAAAGAAGCCGAAAACCTGGCATTCCAGGTAGCCAATGATGCTTATGAAGGGATAATCAGAGCAGGCAGTCTTACCAAATATGCTGAGGAAAATTCAGATATCTCCATCGAACAAACCGACTTTATTTCCAAAACCAACGCTCCTGATGATTTGAAGAAAGACGCACAATTCCTGAATAAAGCCTTCGAGCTGAACAAAGGGGAACTGAGTTCGCTCATCAAAGGGCAATCCGGCTATGCCATCTTATTTGTTGAGGATGTCAAGGAGCCTCAAGTTCCTGCTGTAGAAACTATAAAGGACACCCTTGTAGAAGATTACAAAAAGGCACAATCTATAAAAATGGCCGAAAATGCCGCAAATGAAGCTTTAAAAGAACTTCACGAAGGAAAAGAGCTGGAAACTTTGGCACAGAAGATGGACCTGACGGTTTTGGAGTCTGGTTTTCTCACAAGAAGTGGGGAGAATGAAAATACCACTTTTCCTTCTACTTTACTCGAAGAAGTTTTTCTGCTCTCTTCATCTTCGCCTTTGCCTGAAAAACCAGGTAAAGTCGGCAACGATTTATTTGTCTATACCTTTCTCGAAAGAGAAATCCCCTCCATGCCCGAAGATAATAATACTCTAGAAGCGTATCGAGATAACCTGCTGCGCCTTAAGCAGCAACAGCTACTTTCCTCATGGCTGCATCACCAGGAAATAAATGCTGAAATAACCTCACATGCAAATCTTTAGACCTGCCGGAGGTGAAGTTTGCGGAAGAGCAGTCCCTCAAATTTGACAAACTCGTAAAAATAATATTTCGGATGACCAGGTAGACTTCACATGCCAGGCGCGCAAAACTTTTATGATTTCTGCGTACTAGAATACGTCGCAATGATAAAACTTGGCCGCGCCCCGCAGGTGATAAGCGTAGACTTCGAGTGCCCTTTGGGTGCAACGACGTAGATGAAGGGGTTTTAGGACGCCATCAAGCTTCACTTTGGTTTTCGACTGATCGCTGAGTTTCTTTTTTCTTTTTATCGGTTTCAAGAATTCTCCTGACACCCGCGTGCGAAAGCTGAACGTCGAATTCATCTTTCAACTTCCTTGCAATATCACGATATGACCACCGTTCCTCTCTCATTGTAATTATGGCTTGAATAATCTTTTGCTGAGCATCATTTTGGACAAGCACCCTCTCCTCGTTCACTTCCCAGCCAAACGGTACCGGACCGCCTGTATATTTACCCTGGTTTTTAAGGCTTCTTTTGGTCGCCCGAATTGTCTGGCCATGACTGCTTTTTTCACATACAGCCAATGCCGAAAGCACTTTTTGGATGATTCCGGCACATCCTTCGGACACAATGAGTTTTCTCTTCTCATCTACACTGATGTTCTGGTCAAAGTCAATACAATGCAAGGCGATGTTCTGTTGCCGTAAAGCCTGGAGTAAAGTTGCTCCCTCTCCAGCTGAACCAAGAATCCACTCAGCTTTCACAATGATGATCGAATCTCCGGCAAGGCATTTTTGAAGAAGTTTGCTTCCTTCAATTCTTTCCTTAAAAGGTTGTTTTAAGCTTGTCCCCTCTTCAACCACAAGCTCCTCAATTTCCGATCCTATTTTTTGAGCATAATTGTAAATCGCAGTTCGTTGTTCTTCTTTTGTTACCAGATGTTCCTTTTCCAAGGACAAAAAAACATATCCAAAAACACTCATTGTTTCATTCCATCCCACGCGATAATTTTAATCTAGTGCTTACGTCTCATTGAATTTGATCTATTTTCTGCAAATACTTCATAGCCTACGCAACATATTATCAACAAGCACACTTCATTCAACACATGATAAAGCGTACTTACATTGATTCACAAGTAATACCTTAGAATAATTGTGCAGTTTTTGGTTCTCATTGGAGGCAGATAATGATATACTAACAGCTTCTCTTTTCGCCTTGCGCGAAAAATACCAGACGATATCTCAGGAAAATTTTTCCGCCAAGACTACCCAGGCGTTTATGCAAACTCATGTCACCCTCCTCGAACAGTACCAGAAGCTCTCGGCTTTTGAACAGGCTTTATTACAACTTCTCTCAATTGTTTATGAACCTGCTCACTCAACACTCATAGTTAATTGCCTGCGCAAGCTGGACCTTAAAAATCCACGTGGTAATAAACCGACTGCGGCAAATTTAAATCATTATTTCTCAAAATTCGAACAACTCGGCCTTCTAACCAAAGATCGGCAATGTGTTGATGAGATAGTTGAAGTCCTCAGTAAAATTGCGGTAAAAGAGGAAACTTTCGGCATCTTGGCCAAAACTATCCAAGACGAAGCCCCTGTCTCTTATTATTACGGAAAATGGACAATCAGGTGTTGGCGGGGAATGCGGGAGATGAGGATCGGCATCTACACCCAACAGTTTGATCTTATTGATGATGCTTCTGATTTTATTGATACTCAATGTAGTGAGCTTATCATAGAACCGCCCCCCACTGTGCGGATCATGACACGACCATTCGATGTCGAATGGTTTAGGACACTCCCCACATCTTTTCAGTTTTACCTCCTCAGTAACGTCCTGCAATACGGCCAGTCAACGCTCTCCGACTTTCCTGAATTAATAGATTTTTTGATGAGTAATGAGGAGCTTACAGAATTATCTATCGATGAGCAATTGCCATTCAAACGGCTTTTGTTCAACGAATTGATATTCAGGGGCAGACTACAGGAGGCGCAGGAGCTGATAGACAACCACAATCCCATCTTTCACGGTACCGGTGCACGAGGCACGCTCTTATTTCTTTCCGGTAAAAGCCAGGAAGCTGTGATGGCTTACGAGGACGATCTCAATTTTCTTCGTAAATTCAGTAACGATGAAAAAGTCGCATTTTTTGGTCCAGCAGGAATTTTTTACATACTTGCACAATTGGATACAAGCCAAAGCGATGATTACTACAAAATTGCCGACAACATTGGCGTCGCCCTTTCCCTGTTTCAGGGAGCTCCGGAAAATATTGCCTATAATTATCTGGCAACGGTAATCAATTCTCACATCAATAAGGGATTGCAGGGGGAAGAAATTATCCTTCCGGAAGGACCGAAACAAAATGTTTTTACCGTGGCAATCGCCGGCATCTGCCAATACTGGCTCAACAGTACAATTGACCCCGACCTGGAATCGGAAATTCTTTCTTTTTACGAACGTGCCTGCGGTCAGGGATACTCATTCTTTACCATTATCCTGGGTGAAATCCTTGCCACCATCAATCAGGACGACAGCGACTATCTTTCCGTAGCTGAGAAGTTACGTGAAAAAACCTCCATCGTTTCGCTGTTGCCGATACTTGAACCTGAAGAGCCGTGGAAAAGAAGTCTTCAGGCTCTCATTTACGCTACAAGTCTGGAGTCAGAGACTCCGCAGCAGACAACACGTATGATCTGGATGGTCTCATTTGAAGATAAAGTTATAACCATCTCACCAAAGGAACAGAAAATGACCCCGGATGGGGAGTGGAGCAAGGGGCGACCGATCTCTTTATCCCGGCTGTACAAGACTAACAGGTTGAATTATCTTACGTCTCAGGATCGCCGAATCTGCGCTGCCATTAAAAAATCAACCAATCCTGAAACTCATGCAGTAAATTTCTTCTTTGATATGGATAAGGCGTTGGTGGCAATGATAGGTCATCCAAACCTCTACCTGGCTGAATCTCCACTTACTCCTGTGGAATTCGTTGCCGGAGAACCAGAGCTTTTTGTCGAAGAACGAGGTGACAACCTTCACATATGTTTCGCCCACCCAATTACTTCCGATAACATCAACTACTACAGCGAAACGCCCACCCGTGTTAAAATTATCACCATCAACGACAATCACCGGCGAATTGCTCAAATTACCGGCAGGGATGGAATAACTGTGCCGATGTCTGCAAGCGAACAGGTCCTTACTGCAATCGGCAACATCTCCTCTTTCATGACTGTTCATTCCGCCATTGCTGCCGACAGCACAGGGAAAAACACCAGCAACATTACTTTTGTTGAAGCCGATTCAACAATATACATGCACTTAATCCCTTACGGTACGGGATTTCGGCTGGAAATGTTCGTCAAACCATTTCTGGAAGGCGGGCACTACCTGAAACCCGGTCAGGGTGTTGAAAACATCATGGCCGAAGTTAATGGCAAACGTTTGCAAACACGGCGCAACCTGGCGCTTGAGGAAGAAAAGGCCAGAGACATCGAAGAACTCTGTCCGATACTCGATCTGGCGATCGACATGGAGCAGGATAACGACAGGGAATGGCATCTTTACGATCCTGACGATTGCCTCCAGGCCTTGATGGAACTGCAGGCTATCCGTGACAAAGTGGTTATAGAATGGCCAGAAGGTGAAAAGCTTTCTATAACCCACAAAGTGTCACTTGATAACCTCAATTTAAAAATCCGCACAAACCGTCAGAATTGGTTTGCCATGAGTGGACAACTCACGCTCGACCAGGGACAGGTTGTCGAACTTAAGGAATTACTGGCAAAGGTAAAGATGTCATCGGGCCGGTTTGTAGAAATAGGTGATGGACAATTCATCGCCCTGACCCAGGAATTTAAAAAACGCCTTGGAGATATTAATCTCTTTTCCGAAGGCTTGAGTGACGATGGAAGTGACGAGGTTCTCGTACATCCCCTGGCCGCCTTGCAGCTCGAAAAAATCGCCAACCTGGCAAATACCAATGCGGATAACGGATGGCTGCAGCAGATAGAGAAGATCCGTGCTGCCCAGGATTTTAAACCGGAACTGCCTTCTACGCTTCAGGCCGAACTTCGGGTATATCAACGGGAAGGTTATGAATGGCTTGCCCGCCTTGCCCATTGGGGCGTAGGTGGATGTCTCGCTGATGATATGGGTCTTGGCAAGACAATACAATCCCTGGCCATTCTACTTAAACTTGCTGCGGATGGGCCATCATTGGTAGTGGCTCCAACCTCCGTATCGACAAACTGGCAATCGGAGGTCAAGAGATTTACTCCCACAATCAACATCAAGTTTCTTTCTACCAAGGACCGCGAGAAGAGTATAAAAGAACTAGGAAAATTCGACCTGCTGATTACTACCTACACTCTCCTCCAGCAGGAAAGTGAGCTGCTTTCCACAGTTAAATGGCAGGCGATCATTCTGGATGAAGCACAGGCCATCAAAAACTCTGCAACCAAACGATCTCGGGCAGCAATGTCATTGCAGGCTGAGTTTAAACTGATCACCACAGGTACTCCTATCGAGAACCATTTGGGAGAACTGTGGAATCTTTTTCATTTTATCAATCCTGGACTCCTCGGCAGCCTCAATAGTTTCAACGAGCGCTTTGCCGTACCCATCGAGCGCTTCCAGGACAGAGAAGCCAAGCTTAAACTAAAAAAACTCATCCGGCCTTTCATCCTTCGAAGGATTAAGTCTCAGGTTCTTGAAGAGCTGCCTTCACGTACCGAAGTCACTCTGGATGTGGAGTTGAGTTCTGAAGAAGCTCACTTTTACGAGGCGTTGCGGCAGAATGCTATTGATATGCTGGAGAGTTCAAGAGATAAGAAGGGCCGCCACCTGCAAATCCTTACAGAGATAATGAAATTACGCCAGGCGTGCTGCAACCCGAGACTTCTTGATGCTCACAGCACCGTCCAGAGTTCCAAGCTCAGGGTGTTTGCTTCAGTAATCGAGGAACTCTTATCCAGTAGACACAAGGCACTGGTTTTCAGTCAATTCATCGGACACCTCAGTATCATCCGTGAACACCTCGACAAGCTGGGAATCAGCTACCAATACCTGGACGGCAGTACCAGTACCAAGCAAAGAAAAATACGCGTCGATGCTTTCCAGGCCGGGGAAGGGGATCTTTTCCTGATAAGCCTGAAAGCCGGTGGTCTTGGCCTCAATCTCACTGCCGCAGATTATGTCATTCATATGGATCCTTGGTGGAATCCCGCCATTGAAGATCAGGCCTCGGATAGAGCACACAGGATCGGCCAGACCCGACCCGTCACCATCTACCGGTTAGTCTGCAAAAACACCATAGAGGAAAAAATAGTCAAACTTCACCAGGAAAAACGAGATCTTGCCGGCAGCCTCCTTGAAGGAAGCGATATCAGCGCAAAAATGACATCCGAAGATCTCCTTGATCTTATCAAGGATAAGTGACAGGTGAACTCTTTGACGCACTCGCACTCGTAAAAACTTAAAAATTTCAGATGGCTATGAAACTTCATATGCGAGACGCGTAAAATACCTGTCATTTCGGCGTATTAGAGTACGTCGTAACGATAGATATTGGCAACGCCCCGAAGGAGATAAGTAGACTTCGAGTGACCTTGGGTGCAACGATGCAGATGAAGAATTATTACGACGCCATCACTCTTTTAAATTAGAGAGAATAAGCCCCGAAAAGGAGTTATCACCCATCTCGAATTGCCAGCCCAGGTGGCTCTGACACTTTTTGCAAATGGCAAAGCGCCAGAAATAACCGGCAAACCAGGTGAAATCAGAAGTAGCCTCCCCGACTCGGCGACACCCGGGAGCAGTACTAAAACAACCTATCTCAAAGACTATTCCTGCGGGATTAAAAAAAGTGTGGGCGTGAGCACCCCGTACCGCAATTTTCTGATCCCGACCGGTGATTGTATTTCCACACGTCTTGCAGCAAATAGCATCAATCGGGTGAATGTCTTCTTGCGGTTTACTTTTTTTGCTGGGCAGACCGGACCGCACCGACTGTTTGATTCCTTGTCGACCATCGGCCCGGAAACAATAAATTCTGCTATTTGCAGTCTCCATTGTAGTAATCCACAATTGATTGAATCAACCCCGAAATGGTGAATTCCTTAGCTTGAATATCAACCTGCAAACCGTTATCGGTGATTGTTTTAGCGGTGATTGGTCCGATTGCGGCTATCTTGATTCCTGCCAGGATATTTTGAAGTTCTTCCTGATCCTTTACGTCAAGCATTGCCAAAAAATTACGCACGGTAGAAGAACTTGTAAAGGTGATCATCTCCACTCCGCCATGCAAAATATCTTCTCGGAGACTCTCTTTATCTCCTTCCGCGGGACAATTCTCGTATACCGGTGCAATCGTCACCTGAGCGCCTGCTCCCCGCAGGGTTTCGGGCAATATTTCTCTCCCTTGCACAGCTCTGGGGATAAGAATATTACGCCCTTCAATACCTTGGTCAAGAAGGCTTTCTGCTAATCCTTCCCCGGTAAAAGTACTTGGTATTAAATCTGCGTTCAGACCATAGCGCAGAAGAAAATCTGCAGTACTTTTTCCTACAACGGCCAAATCGGTTCCTTTCAAATCCCGCGCATCCATTCCTTTAGAATAGAGATGTTCAAAGAAGTATTTCACTCCATTGAGAGAGGTAAAGAGAATCCAGTGATATTCATTAAGCCGCTCCAGTTCGCTATCCAACACATCATAGGAATCAACAGGCTTGATATGAATTGTGGAATATTCCAGGCAATTGGCACCGTATTCTTCTAGTCCGGCCACAAGCTCGCTGGCCTGTTCGCGGGTGCGGGTCACTATAATTTTTTTACCGAAAAGCGGTCGCTTCTCGTACCAGTCCATGGTTTCGCGCAGTTTGACCACATCACCGACAATTATCAATGAAGGAGGTTTAATTTCTGAATCCGCCACAACCTGGGTAATCGTCTCAAGAGTACCTACGACTGAACGTTGTTCCGGTGTGGAAGCCCAACGGACAACAGCCACCGGAGTTTTAGGATCACGACCGTATTTGATGAGGTTCGCGACGATTATCGGCAAATTTTTAATACCCATATAGATGACCAATGTTCCGGCACCTGTCGATAATTTTGACCAATCAATGTTGGAGTTTTCCTTCGTCGGATCCTCATGCCCAGTCAAAAAAGCCACGGACGCGGTATAATCCCGGTGGGTTATGGGAATACCCGCGTAGGTTGCAGCGGCTGTGGCAGATGTCACTCCGGGTACTACTTCAAAAAGGATTCCGGCCTCATAAAGCTTTTCAACCTCTTCACCGCCACGCCCGAAAATAAAAGGATCTCCACCTTTCAGACGCACCACCATTTTTCCTGCCAGGGCCTGATCGACCAGCATTTGGCTTATTTCTTCCTGGGTGTAGGCATGCTTAATCCCGCCCTTTTTACCGACATAAATCAACTCCGCACTTGCAGGTGCATGCTTGAGCAGCTTCTTGCCGGCAAGGTAGTCATAGATCACAACTTCGGCTCGTTCAAGCAGGTTTTTTCCACGCACAGTAATGAGACCTGGGTCTCCGGGACCGGCACCAACCAGATACACTTTTCCGGGTTTCTTCATTTTTATTTGCTTTTCCATAGTCAAAACAGGAAGATATTTCTATCTTAAGAACTGGGCATAAAGACGGTATAAAAACAACCTTGTAGTCATACACCCCAACATAGCAAGAAAGATATACTATATACTTTTTATCTTAACACCCCACAAGGGTAGATGAAGAGTTTTTACGACGGCGCCACTAAATACAAAAAGGGCTTCCCCGACATGCGGGAAGGCCCTTTTTATAAAACGCTGAGAAATCAGAAACGCTCCGACCTCATGGTGCTGCTACAGCTCTTTCATTATAGCGTCGGTAACTTCACCGATTGAAAGAGAACCGTCAACAGAGATGACCTTGGGACCATCAATGTTTTTAAAGTAATTTACTGCTGCCATGGTACCGGTGTTTTCATCATAATAAATACCATGACGCTTGCTGATGGCTTCTTCGTCCTGGTCGTCGGCACGGGTCTTCAGCTCACCGCCACATACACGACAAACAAGTTTACCGTCTTTTTCCGCCGGCTTTATTGCCTCAAAAGCGATATGATTAGGGTGATTGTTATCATTCACACAGAGACGACGCCCCATGATACGTTCTTTGGCAATCTGTCGATCAAGCTTAATTTCAATAACATAATCAAGAGCCAGCCCTTCTTTTTTCAAGGTCTCGTCAAGAGTAACGGCCTGGTCTTTGGAACGCGGAAAACCATCGAGAATCCAGCCATCTTTACAATCATCTTTCTGCAATCTGGCGACCATCATCGGAATCGTGATATCATCGGGTACAAGATCACCTTTATCGATAAATTCTTTGGCCTTTTTACCTAATTCGGTACCGCCAACGATATGCTCTCTAAAAATGGCTCCGGACTCGATATGAGGGATATCATATTTTTTTTGTACAATTGCACCCTGAGTACCTTTGCCGCTGCCGTTCGGTCCGAAAACCAGAATATTCTTGCCCATTTTTTCAGTCTCCTTTTTAACTTTACAATTAATACAACGTTATCTGGAAAAACATATTTGACTGAGTATTTTTCTGAAGGCGGCCCCTCAAGGGTGTTTAGTTGCCTGGAGCAATAATTTGCCTTCCAAATCGTAACAAGCTGAATACTATAGACCAAAATAGTAAAACGAGCCATAAAAATATCTCCTCATAGATTTTGACTTTCATTTGGAAAGCGGTTACTTTCTGGATCATTGCAGGATAACCATGCGCCTTCCTGGTGCTGAAAAGCCTGACAACATAAGCAACCCCTACTTTGTCCCGCATACGCGGCAACACCCCACAAGGGGGTATAAGTACCTTCACGAAATTCATCAATAAAAAACAAGAAATGAATTTCTAAGGTACTCATATTTACCAAGAGCAGTAATATATAATTATGAGAGAAATACGTGTTGGCCTAATCGGTTTTGGAACAGTGGGTCAAGGATTGGCAAATGCCTTATTTGCCCAGAAAGAAAGACTCTTGCAAAGAACCGGAACTGTCTTTGTACTGTCAACAGTTGCTGATATTGCACTGCAGTCCTTACCGGACGAATTGAGCGGAGTCACACTGACTCACGACGCCAACGATATTTTCTCCGATCCGAAGATTGATATTGTCGTTGAACTTATCGGAGGCATGGAACCTGCCAAAACCTTTATGCTGAAAGCCATCGAGAGCGGCAAACATGTAGTCACCGCCAATAAGGCTCTTCTTTCAGTTCATGGCCGGGAAATTTTCCAGGCTGCTGCCAAAAACAATGTAGAGGTCGGCTTTGAAGCCAGTGTCGGTGGTGGTATTCCGGTCATAAAAGCTCTGAAGGAAGGACTGGTTGCCAACAGAATCAACTATATCAAGGGGATAATGAACGGCACTGCCAACTATATCCTCTCCCAGATGACAGACCATGGCACTCCGTTTCAAGAAGTACTGAAAGAAGCACAAAAACTCGGTTTTGCCGAGGCTGATCCCACTTATGATGTGGAAGGTATCGACACAGCCCATAAACTTGCTATCCTGATGACCATTGCCTATGGCATGAGTGTACATCTGGACGACATTACGGTGGAAGGTATATCAAATATTGAGCCTATTGACATACAGTTTGCCAGGAAGTTCGGGTATCGGATTAAACTGCTGGCAATCAGCCGAAACCACGGCGACCATATAGAGGCCAGGGTCCACCCGACCATGGTTCCCGAAGACCATATGCTGGCAACCATTAATGGTGCCTTTAACGGCATCCAGTTTCAGGGAGACACTGTCGGGGACGTCCTTTTGTATGGCCAGGGTGCAGGCATGATGCCCACCGGAAGTGCAGTTGCCGCTGATGTAGTCGATATCGGCAGAAATATTGTCAACGGTTGTATCAATCGTGTTCCTGCACTTTCCTACCAACCGGAGCACATCAGTAAACCGACGATAACCCCGATGCAGCAACTGGTCTGTCCATATTATTTTCGAATTACCGCTCTCGACAAACCCGGCGTCCTGTCAAAAATCACCGGAATCTTTGGTAAACACGGAATATCCATCCGGTCGATGATTCAACAGGAACGCGATGCCAATGAACCAGTCTATATCGTTTTCCGCACTCATCGGGCAACAGAAGGTGATGTTGAAAAAGCCATTGCCGAAATTGATGCTCTTGATATCTGCACCGTTCCAACCGTAAAAATCCGAGTCCTCAATCCGGAGTAGGTTGAAAAAGGTTATAATATTATGAAATATCTGATACTTGTCGGTGACGGCATGGGGGATTATCCGATTTCCGAACTTGACGGAAAAACCCCATTAGAGGCGGCCAATATTCCGATGATGGATGAACTGTGCCGGAAGGGCGAATTCTTTCTCAACCATACTATTCCGGATGGGTATCCGCCCGGCAGCGATGTTGCGAACATGTCGCTTATGGGATACGACCCGGCTGCATATTACACTGGCCGCGCTCCTCTGGAAGCTGCTGCAATGGGTATCCTGCTTGCCCCCGACGAGATTGCTTTCCGCTGCAACATGGTAACTCTCGATCATGGTAAAGACAGTCAGGTTACCATGCGGGATTTTTGTGCAGGCCACATTACCAATGAAGAATCACATGCCCTTATTGCTGCCCTTGAAGCGGAATGCGCCACCGAACAATTTCATTTTAAAGCCGGTGTAAGTTATCGCCACCTGTTAATTTTCAAAGGGAACCACCCGGGTTTTATCACGGTTCCTCCCCATGATTATATTGAGCAGGACGTAACTGCCCATTTTCAGAAATATCTGGCCCAACCACAATGGAAAACACTTCTGGATAAAGCTAAAAATGTCCTCAAGGATCACCCGGTTAATCTGAAACGAATAGCAGAAGGCAGAAATCCAGCCACTATGGTGTGGCTATGGGGCGAAGGGAAAATGCCGAGCGTACCGACGCTTACCGAGCGATTCAATATCACCGGCACCATGATCAGCGCCGTTGATCTCCTCAAAGGGCTGGGTGTCCTGGGCGGACTTTCGATTGTCAACGTTCCAGGTGCTACAGGTTATATCGATACCAACTATCAAGGAAAGGCACAGGCAGCAATTGACGCCCTCAAAACCCAGGATTTCGTCTTTGTCCATCTCGAAGCCCCCGACGAGGCTGGTCATCAGGGGTCTCTCAAAGACAAAATCACGGCAATAGAAGATTTTGACGCGCAAATCGTCAAACCAATTATAGAAGACCTCAGAAAGAATCATCAGGAGTTTCGGGCAGTAATCACCATGGATCACTTCACCCCTCTCTCAATTAGAACGCATGTATCCGATCCTGTCCCCACCCTGCTCTACGATTCCCGTGAACTGGCTAGAGGCTCCGAACGATCATTTTGTGAAAAAAGTTGCACTGAATATGCGGCCGAAAACAATAACGACATCAACTCAGGACATGAGATGATCGAAAAACTCTTTTCCGAATAATAAGCGAACCACTCAATCCCACGATGGAACATATATTTAAAACCACCGTTCGAGTACTTTATGGTGACACAGACGCAGGCGGCGTAGTCTATAATGCCAATTTTCTCCGCTATTTTGAGATCGGCAGGACTGAATTGATGAGAGAATGGGTCTGCTCCTATAGTGAAATAGAAAAGCTCGGCTTTATCCTCCCTGTGACGGAATGCTGGTCCCGCTACAAGGCTCCGGCTTTTTATGATGATGTATTAATCATCGAGACCATAATCTCCGAACTCAACGCGATAAAATGTAAATTCAGTTACCGTATCTGCAGAAAAGAAGAAGGCTTCGAGAAACCAAAATTGCTGGTAAAGGGGTATACTGTTCACGCCGCCGTCACAAGAGAAGGCAAGCTCACTCGCCTGCCGGAAAAGATCGTTGGGAAAATTGCGCAATTTTGCAATGATACCAAAAAGATAACCACCGAAAACAAATAAACCGTTGACAATAATTTCAACGGGTGTATATTGGACAATCTCAACGCGGGGTGGAGCAGTCTGGTAGCTCGTCGGGCTCATAACCCGAAGGTCACAGGTTCAAATCCTGTCCCCGCTACCAAGACATTTCAAAGGCCTTAAAGCTTAATTGCTTTAAGGCCTTTTTTGTTTTCTTTTTATTTTTCTTTTGCCGGCAGAACATAGATCAAACACATTGACGCATGCCAACTGTGTTTGATCTTAAGAAGTTTTTAGTTGCCAAACAAACCTTTCAACAACCCTTTAGCCTCTTCGACTTCTTTCTCGAACTTCTCTTTGCGTTCTGTAGGAATCTTCCCCGATTTGATAATTTCACCAAGTTCTTCTTCTGTCGGTATCTGTTCTTTGACAAAAGATTCAAGATCGGCAGTAAACTTGGGGCTGTTAAAGGTCCCACCAACAAGCACGGGAATAGTCAGCCCGCTTCGCTGTGCCTCGTCTCCCTGACCTTTGATCGTGCCGACGAGTGTGGGTTTTACTTTCAGATCAAGCGCCTCATTTACGAGATTGGCATCACCAGAGACTGTTACCCTGATAAAGGGTGACCTCATTGTCGTTTCAGGGGTATTTACTACGCCGTTAGTAATGGTAAATGGCGCGTGCAATTCAGCAAAATCGGTTTTCGGCCTTTCTCCCTGCTCTTCAAGGGTAAAACCTGACTTGATGTTTCGCGCCATTTGGGCGAGATCCAGCCCAATCAAGGCACCATCCTTAAAAACCAGGTTACCTTTACCATTAAGAGATTGTTTGATACGATTGGCATTATCGCCCTTCATACTGACACCAATCTCTGCCTTGAGCATCCCTTCAATGACTTCTTTATTGGCAAAATCCTTAAGCAAGGGACCAACCTGAACGTTTTGCAACACAAGGTCCAAAGCACTAGCCGGAACATTTTTTTGCACATTTAAATTTCCGGTGGCAGCAATATTTCCTTCATAAAGCTCTGTTCCAAAAGAGTTGATAGTAAAAATACCGTTACGACCTGCTAAATCAAGAGCGAGATTATTGAGAGTACCGCCATGCGCTTTCATCTCTCCAACCTTCACGTTGGCTTGCAGCACCAGTTTTCTTAACGGTTCATAATCAATGCCGGTTTCTGCTTTTGCCGTCTGTCCTGCTGCCGCTTTACTTGATGATGCTCCCCCGGATGTTCCGGCAGTCTCTTTTGAACCTGGTTTTCCAACAGGCTCGGCTGTGCTTTTGCCGGGCACCGGTTGCTTTTCCGCCCCCGATGGCGGGAGGTAACGATCGAGATCAATAGCGTCGACAGCCATATTAATAGCGAGATCAGGCTTGGCAAAATCTTTTGCGGTTACGTCCAGCGCGATAGATGTATCATCAAGCAGAACAATAGCCTCTGACAAAACAGCCTGTTTTGTATCGCCTGCAACATGTGCCTGCATGCTAACATTTTCAAGGGCATCAGAGTCAGTGGTTGTGACAGGAAAAGTCATCCCGAGCGAGGAATAGAGCTGTTTTGGGCTGAATGATTCAACATTGAGATCAAGATTGTATTTCATCTGCCCTTTGATATCTTCAAGATAGCCACTGGTCTGGATATTAAGGTTATCGAGAGCCTCAATGACAAGATCAAGATTAAGTTTGCCTGAACCGGGGTCGGCTCCAACAGGCCCGACGGTACCATTTAGACTGAGTGGCTTGCCGTCCAGTTGCGCCAGTAAAGACACTTTAACGGGGGTATCAAGCGCAACATCGTCAAGTTGAAGATTGAATCCCGAAACCTCATGTTTTATTTTGTTTTCCAGGTCATCAATAACAACCCGACCGTCAGTAATGGAAAATTCTTCAACAACAAGCGATTCTAAAACGAAGCCACCTGTCTCCCCTGTACCGCTGCTATCAGACGTTGCTGTCGGTTCAGACGATGGGGCCTTCGCACCGATTTCGGTCAATTTTTGCCAATTCCAGATACCTTTTGAATTTTTCTCAAGATATATCCGGGGCTCCTTGACTACAAATTTACTTATCTCAACCTTTCGCGACAGCAACGGTACAACCTTGAGTCTTGCCTGGAAATCTTCAACATGAACAAAATTCTTATTCACAAACCCATCAGGATTGTCTAATTGCAAATCGGTAAAACTGAGACCGATCCAGGGAAAAATCGATAATTCAATCTCTCCGCCAAGCGTCAAAGGGTAGCCGGTTTTCTCGGTAACAAGCTGTTCAATTTTTGGCTTATACCGTTCTACATCGACAAGCAGTACAATAGCCAGCACCCCGACAATGACAAGTAGGCCGAGAGAAGCAGCAGCTATCAGAAAATATTTTACGGTTTTGTTCATGTTTGTCACCTGTCTGCAGTATATTTTGTAAAGGATGTTTTATGGACTATGAGTCTCACGAAACAAGAAAAAGGATTACTTAAATAATAATATTGATAAGACAAATCACAGATATGGCAATGGATAGAAGCTATTAAACTGGTGACACATCAATCCTCACCAGCTCCAACACCTTTTACAGGCATTTTTGCAATTTCAAGAAATTTTACAGAAAGGCCCGTTTCAAACGCAATCTTTCTTTTGTTTATTCCTTTACAGTCCCAGAATCGACATGATATGCTAACAAGATGGCGTCGTAGAAACTCTTCATCTGCATCGTTGCCCCAAAAGGCACTTCTCCGAAGTTTTTTACTTAGCCGCTTGAAATTTTATGTTTTGCCCGCAACTATACCGACGACGTTCTGCTTTTGAGGAAAAGCAATCATAAACATGAGTAAAGATGAGAAAACCATAACCGGAAAATACATCCACTCATTGCTCACAAACTCCATAAAATTACTATGGCTCATCATTATCCTTGTGGTCCTGGCTGGTATCGGCCGTTATCTTAGTTCAAAAGGCAGTGAAGAGACGGCCTCCAGGTATGTTCCGGAGAAACCCATCGTCCAGTCTCTACCCTGGTCAGAGGTAGATAAGGCTGTTGTCGCTGCTGTAACTGAAGCACGGCAGACTACGGAGTCGTTCGCCAGCCAAAAGATTGATCAATGGATCGACGATCTCATAATACGTGTAGATACCAACTTCCTGGAATGGTATTTCAGTTATTGGACCCAGCAGTTGCTTGGATTGGAAGGTTTGTGGCAATATGGAATAAACAGCTTCTTTGAAAATCAGCCAACAGCTGCCGAGAGGCTGACTGAAGAGATACAGGAAGAATTTTCCAAGCGGGTTTTACGACCGCAAATTGCCGAACTCATTCTTGAGCGCATCGTCCGGGACACTGCAGAATATTATGTAATCCAGCTGCGAGAAAACCTTGAGGTGGTGCCAGCTAAATACAAAATACCTCACGCAGACTGGGACAGATACCTTGAAGGAATAGCACTGACAACCTACGGAGCAGATGGAAACAGAGAAACAAATCTCACTTTAAAGACCCTGACTTTGTCAACTGCAGGCGGAACGATTCTTCTCGTTGGCAAAATGAAGTTTCTCGTTGGAAAATTATCAAGCAAAGTCATGATAACATCTGCGGGAAAGGCTGCAGCAAAGATAGCAACAAAGACGGGAGCTAAGGTTGCAGCCAAAAGCGGAGGAAAATTCTTCGGCCCCATTGTCGGTATTGGTGTTCTCATATGGGATGTCTGGGATCACAAAAGCATTAAAAAAGAAAATCGCCCTCTTTTGCTGCAATCAATTACTGATTATTTTGCGGAATTAAAAGATATACTCCTCTATGACACAGAGTCTGGAGTTATGGCCGTCTTTAATGATCTCGAACAACAAATTTTTTCCGCTCTGAAAGCATCTGAAGGCGAAGATAGAAAATGAAGACTTTTTTGTACAGCAGCAGCCGGAGACATTGCCTATGGAAATATCCATAGGCGTTAGCAATAAAGCAAATGAGGCGTTATTACGACGCCATCATTGTAACAACAAGAGATTAAGGCAAGTAAAGCAGTTAAAATTATTATTGGAGTAGACATGAAGAAAACGATTTTACACATTATTTTATGTTCCGCCTTGGTTGCATCGCTGACTTCCTGTGCCAGCCTCAACACGAACCAGAAACAGGGCACGGCAGTAGGAGCAGGAGTTGGAGCAGGAGTTGGAGCCGCATTAGGTCAGGCTATTGGCCGAAACACTGAATCAACACTGATAGGGGCAGGAATTGGTGCCGCACTTGGCGGGTTAACCGGAAACCAGGTGGGCCGATATATGGATAACCAGGAGCAGGAACTTAGAAATGTGATGGCCAGTTCCGAAGCATCAAGCATTCGCCGCAGTGAAGATGTTTTGGTTGCTACCTTCAAAGGGGAAACTTTCTTTAATCACGACTCTTCCATGCTTTTGCCAGGGGGATACACGGAAATTTCAAGATTGAGCAATGTCCTGAATAAATACAACCAAACCCAGATTGAGGTTGGTGGTCATACAGATTCCACAGGATCGGAAGAGTATAATCAGCAATTGTCAATGCGACGGGCCGAATCAGTTAAAAATGCTCTGGCACAGCAGGGAATTGCTTCATCACGAATTCGGACATTCGGTTATGGAGAAAGTAGACCGATTTCCTCTGATCCCGCGATGAACCGCAGGGTAGAGATTACTATCATCCCCGCGACCAATTAACCCGCATTCTCATAAACATTGTGTTGTTTTTTAGAATATCTCTCTATATTTCGAGAGGTTCGACATTCTTTCAATTTTCTCTAAAACAGCGCAATGTTTACCAAGGGTGATGAGAAATGAAGATTAATCGAAAAAAACTCACTTAACCCACTTTTTCGGGCAGGCCCTCTCTGCCCGAAAAAATTTGAATCCAAACGATTATTATTGCAACAAATCCTTATCCCGCCTGATGCGCAAAAATGAAGGGAACCTGGGAATGCCGGACGAGTGATACCCAAAATACTTGAAGGTTATAACTTCATTTAACGGGGGAGGATCATCACGTTCTTCATCGCTGAAACCTGTTCCGATCTTAAACCGAAGCCCGTCCGGAAGTTCAACCAACAAAGCACCAAGCCTCCCGAAATTTCTTCCCTGGCCCGGCAGATGCCCAACCACCACTGCTTCTGCATCCTGAAATTTTTTGACCTTGAGCACCTGCGCACTGCGTCCCCCGGTATAAACGGCATCAGGTTCCCTTACGATCAGACCTTCACCGCCAAGCTCCAGTACTCTTTGCAATTCTTCCTGAAGATGAACCGCATTGCGGACCGGAAGTTGAGGAATCACAAAAGCATATGGCGTAGGATGTTTTTCAAACCAGTCCCGGGCTATTTCCATACGTTGAATGAAGCGCCCCGATGCTTCCGGTACGTCAAAAATTCCGAACCTGAGCTGCCGCCAGCCATCATGCGCTTTTTGCTTCATTACTATAGAGACCGTTTTTTCGAAAGCGTTATGGCCGCCCCACAATTCTCCCTCCAGAGGAAAACCAGGGAGCCCCCGGACGAATTCATCCGGTGGCTTTAAATCTTTACCATTTTTTGACCACATTTTATCTCCATCCCAGTAACCGCGGACACCATCGAGTTTTTCGCTCATAAGCCAGCCGGTTACCTCACAGTTCTCGTCATAGACTTCGGGGAGCATCATTTCTCTCGAAACACAAAACGAAACCTGAAACATCCCGCAGACCAGCAGGAAAAAGACACTCATAACAGTGATTAATCTCATAGGAGAGTTACCTTTTAATACAAGAAAGATTTTAGCAAAAAGAAAGACGCTTCCTACAGCCTGCAAAGCAATACAATGAGCAACATTTCGATACACAATGATACATAAATACATATCGATACACATAGCTAATCAAATCAACACTAACCTAAGTTGTTTTATTAATTGAATAATTCACATCACAAGGCACCTGGCATGGAAGGTGCAAAACAAGAGTAAAACGTTATACACGGCTTACAGCTACAGGTCAAAATAATTGTCCCACTGGGAGGATCCAAAATGTCATCAATTGCACTATTTCCGTGTGTTCCTACACTTGAATCCGGTATTATTGGCGAATTGTCAAGCACTCTGACGTTAAAAGTCTATACCGACGAAAACCTTCTGAAAGAAACTGCCGAGAAGTTCGGCGGCAACCCTGAACGTCTGCGAAAGATGATGTTCTCCAAAACTTCTGTTTTCAACCAGTTCACTCTTGAAAGAGAAAAATCCATCAATATGTTTCGGCTGCTGTTGGCAGAAAAACTCAGTTCTGATGAAGAATATCTCTTTTACGGTCTTCTCACTTCCCTCATTCCATTCCAGATAACTGAAGTTTTGCGGGTTCTGATAGTCGATAAAAAGGAACGGCGCATTGAGCGCGGCATAGAGGAGGGTCTTTCGAAAAAGGAGGCTCAAAAAAATGTCCGCAACCACGACGTCAGTGCCTACAGCTGGACTGATTTCCTTTTCCAAAAAGAAGCATACGACAGCACGCTCTATGATTTAGTCGTACCGGTTGAAAACCTCAATCATCGTCAGATCACCAAGGAAATTCTCGGTTACTTTCACAAAACATCTGTCCTGCGCACAGCTGAATCCCAAAAAGCCGTACAGAACATGAAACTCGTGGCACAAACAGAACAACTCCTGCTCAATAATGGCCATAAAACTGAGGTGCGAGCAGACGACGGCAAGATTACCCTGGTTATACAAAACAGTGCCTTAAACTTTAGCGGCCTGAAAAGAGATCTCACTGAGCTCGTTCAACAACTTCCTGAAGTTAAGGAAGTTTCTGTGGAAAGTCGTAAAACCTATGCCGACAATGTCTATCGACAGCAAAAATTTGAACTTCCATCAAAGGTACTGTTCGTGGACGATGAACGAGAATTCGTCCAGACGGTTTCACAACGGCTCATCAGTCGTGATGTTGGAACCTATGGAGTCTACGATGGCCAAGAGGCCCTTGAACTTATTGCTGAAGATCAGCCCGAAGTTATGGTACTTGACTTGAAAATGCCAGGGATTCATGGAGTTGAGGTCTTGCGCAAAACCAAGGAACTGGCGCCTGAGATAGAGGTAATAATCCTCACAGGTCACGGCACCACAAAGGACATGGATGAATGCATGCAGCTCGGTGCTTTTGCCTATATGAACAAACCTGTCAATATTGAAGAACTTTCCGCAACGATTAAAGCAGCCAACGATAAGGTACATTCTAATAAACTACAAACGACTTAAAGCAGTTTAACACCCTCTTATAAAGGAGCCATTCAACATGGAAAAAAATCTGCACGCCAAAGTTCTGCTGGTGGACGATGAAGACGATTTTCTCAAGACCCTCACCCAGCGCCTAGAAATGCGCGGTCTTAAAGTGACAGGTGCCCACCGCGGAGAAGAGGCGGTCGAGCTGGCGGACAAACAGGAATTTGATGCGATCGTTATCGATCTTGCCATGCCCGGCATGGACGGACTCGAGACACTGAAACACATCAAGGAGAACCACCCGGATGCTGAAATTATTATGTTGAGCGGCCAGGGTACTGTAAAGAAAAGCACAGAGGCAATGAAATTGGGCGCCGAAGATTTTCTTGAAAAACCTGTCAACCTTCAAGATCTCCTTGAAAAGATCTCTGAAGCAAAAGACAAACGAGTCATGATTTTGCAGAAGAAATCCAGAGAGGAAATCGAGAACATTCTCAAAACCAAATCCTGGTGACCCTCTAAAAAGAAACTTAGTGAAAAAAGCCATTCTGCCTTTTCCGAAATCTGAATAACAGGATCAGCAAACAACATTTGTTGATGATGGATTATTACACAAATTTACCTGCCAAAAAGGAGGCACCACAGACAAGTGGTATAAATTATGACTATGACAAAAGATATTGCAAAGGATAGCGACCTTACGGACGTTGAAAACCTTGGTCCACCAAAGCGATTCCAGTACGACTGGAAACGCATTTTTTTTATTCTACTTGGTATCGGACTCTTTCTTGGAGTTTATTTTTCACCTCCCTGGGAAGCGGCCATCGATCCGTTGGGGGTCAGCTTTGAACTGAGCCAACAGGCCAAAGGGGCGCTTGCGGTTTTCTGTCTTGCCGCAGTCTGGTGGGTCTTCGAAGTTGTACCCATCGGCATAACCAGCTTGGCTATCGGTGCCTTGCAGGCACTTTTTATGATCAGGGATCCAAAAGTTGCCTTCAGGGATTTTATGGACCCTTCAGTATTGTTCATCTTTGGTTCACTCGTCATCGGGATGGTATTTACCAAATCGGGCCTTACCAAACGACTCGCCTATAAAATGCTCTCTATTATAGGTGAGCGAACCAGCATGATCTACCTGGGCTGCTTTGTTATGACGGCTATCCTTACTCATCTTATGGCCCATACTGCTGTCGCCGCTACCATGTTCCCGCTGCTGATGACAATAAATGCCCTTTATTCCGACGAAGAGGGTTCCACACGCTTTGGCAGAGGACTTTTTATCGGCATGGCTTATGTGGCAGGCGCAGGAAGTATTATCACCCTGCTGGGCGCAGCCCGTGGTGCTGTCGCTCTTGGCTTTTACAAGGATATCATGAATGTCGATATATCCTTTTTCGAACTCTCAATGTATATGTTCCCCATCGGCTGGCTTATGGTATTCTTGCTCTGGGGTTTTTTTATGGTAGTCTGCAAACCCGAAAAGGACAGAATCGTAGGACTAAAAGAACGGGCGAAGGTAATGTATTCTGAACTTGGCGGATGGACAAAAAACGAGATATTGGTAGTCGTGATAGTCTTTTCAGTTATTTTGATCATTGCCTTGAAAAATTTTGTACCTGCTCTCGCCGGGCTGGACAAAACAGGACTGTTGCTGCTATCGACAATTGCCTTTTTTCTTCTCAATATCCTTTCCCTTAAAGATTTGGAAGATATCCCATGGAACATAATCCTATTGTTTTCCGGGGCAATGTCCATAGGATTCTGCCTCTGGGATACAGGTGCTGCCAAATGGCTGGCTGTGAACTGGCTGCAGCTGTTTACAGAGTCCTCGGCTATTGTCTTTATCCTTGGCATGGCTTTTTTCGTAATGATAATGACCAACTTTATCATGAACGTTGCAGCAATTGCTATTTCCCTGCCGGTCGCGCTGGTCGTCGCCCCTTACCTCGGTGTTTCCGGTGAAGTTATCCTTTTTTCTTCTCTGGTAGTCGCAGGTATGCCGTTTTTATTGCTCGTGGGTGCAGCACCAAATGCCATTGCCTACAGTTCCAAACAGTTTACCACTGGCCAGTTTGTTCTCTACGGCATTCCAGCCAGTATACTGCTGATGGTTATTGTCTGGCTGGCTGTAACGGTTATCTGGCCCCTGATGGGCATGACAGTATTGGTACCCGCAGTCGGTTGAAATAGTTAGCCAGGAGACGTTACAATATGGTACAGTTACACAATGGTACAATTAACAAAGAAGTGATTGAAGCGTTCTCCTGATAATAACGATGAGACCATAAGTAAACTTATGACCTTTCCTCTTAATTTCAACATTCCTATTTTTCTGGAAGGTATTCCTCATCCAACGATGATCCTGGACGATTCGTTCAGGATCATCGTTATGAACCGGTTGATGGAAGCAATGACCGGCTATACTGCTGATAGAGTAACCGGAATCCATGGCGAACTTGTCATTCGAAGCAACACAGGAAACAACAAAGGCCAACTCTACAATAGAGTCATGCAGACGGGCGAAGCTGTTTCGGTAAAAGGTGATATTATTAACTCTTACCGTCGAAAAATAGCCGTCCAATATACTATTGCAATTCTTGATGACCACAGTGATAAGCATTGCGGTCTGCTGGTGATGGTCGAGGACCTTTCTGCCCGTGAAATCGAACATAAATCGGGAACAAGAAATTTCACCTCCATCGAACTCATTGGGTACAGTCCGAAGATGCAAAAAGTCTTCGACATGATTCCACTCCTGGCCAAGACTGACGCATCAGTCATGATCACCGGAGAAACCGGGACCGGAAAAGATAAAATTGCCGAAATTATTCATCAGGAATCCTCACGTGCAAGGTTTCCTTTCGTCAAAATAAATTGCGGTGCCCTTCCGCCTGGATTACTGGAGTCGGAGCTCTTTGGCCACGTGAAAGGGTCTTTTACCGGTGCCACACGCGATAAACCGGGAATGTTCAGCATTGCAGATAAAGGCACGCTTTTTCTAACGGAAATTGGCGATATGCCGTTACCTCTTCAGGTCAAACTGCTTTCAGTACTTGATGATCGAGAGTTCATTCCTGTAGGCGGTGAACAAAAAGTTTCTGTTGATGTCCGAATAATTGCTGCGACCCACCGACCACTCCGGGAACAGGTGGCCAATAACACCTTTCGCGAAGATCTGTTTTATCGCCTCAATGTTCTTCATATCCACCTGCCGCCTCTTCGAGAACGCGAAGGAGATGTTCGATATCTCCTTGATTATTTTTTGCAAAAATTCACCAAGGCACTCAGCAAAACTATTGTCGGCTTTGCACCAAATGCCATGCAGATGTTACTCCCGTACACTTATCCGGGCAACATCCGCGAACTTAGCAATATAGTAGAATATTCAGTAAATATTTGTAATCGAAAAAAAATAAACCCAGACCACCTTCCCCCTTACCTTTTTGACCAGCAATTACAAATGACCAATCAGGTTTCTGGGTCCAAAGCAGAATCAATGACGGTTGAGCACAAGCCACTCAATACCACAAGAGCAACAACAGTCAACCAGGAAAGCTGGTCGGATATCGAGCGCCAGATGATCGTCGAAACCCTCATGGAATATGGGGGCAACAGAACCAAAGTTGCCAACAATCTCGGCTGGGGTCGAATGAAGCTCTGGCGGAAAATGAAGAAATATGGCTTACAGGAGTAAGTTCACTTTCTTAAAAAATCAAAAGTCGTCAAAAGTAATTTCATGCACTACAATCAGGATTCTCCATGCAAAAACTCTTAATACCCATACAAGGAGATTTTATCGCACCTCGATTTGATCTGGCGACGGAAATCCTTGTTGTTCGCTTCAAAAACGGTGAGACCACCAGTGAACCGAAAATTATAATCCTGGAACGTCCTTCAGATGAGGCATTGTGTCAAATTGCGGTTGAAGAAAACATAACTGACGTTATCTGCGGGGGAATTGAGGATATTCATTACAGGTTCCTGGCCTGGAAGAAAGTTGCGGTGATTGATGCAGTCATCGGCAGCTGGCATATTGCTCTGGAAAAAATCCTTTGCGGCACATTGCAGCAGGGGGAAATACTCATCAAAAACGATGATGAAAGGCTGACACTATGAGCAAATTTTCGAAGTTGGTACATAGAATTTTCCCATATGTCTTCGAAGATTCCATCCAGACGGGATTGAACAGAAGAAGCTATAAGCAATTTCGTATCATTTTGTTTTCGGTGATGATTGCCATTGCCATGGGTCCGGTCATTATGACCGCCGGTTTAGGTTACGTCAATTACAAAGAACTTCTTCAGAAAGAGGAGCGAGGACAGCTGGAATCACGGCTGGACGGTTCTATCCGGTCAATTGAGGCGATGGTTGACAGCCTGATGTCCGTCGTGCTTTTTGTCGCGAGACCGAACCGCTACATCGAGCTCACAACCGGTGACAGCCTTGAGCAGCTTTTTATCAGACTTAAACGTCAATATGATTTTTTTGCAGATTTAGGTGTAATCGACCATAACGGTATCCAACAGTCATACTGGGGGCCTTACGACCTTAAAGGGAAAGATTATTCCGAGGAATTATGGTTTAAGGAAGTTGTCGCGAAGGGTCTCTACATAAGCCGCGTGTATGCGGGATATCGACAGGTGCCTCATTTTGCGATTGCAGTCTCCCACACTGATCCCAAGACCAGGAGGATTTGGGTATTAAGGGCAACAATCGATGCCAGTACCCTGCAAAAATTTGTCGATGCCATAAAAACCAACGCATCCGATGATCTTTTTCTGGTAGACGATAACGGTGTGCCTCAGACTCGATCTGCATTTTACGGCCAGAATTTTTCCAGCAGCGGTTTAGAAATGAGTCCCGGAATCCTTCCCGGCTTTTCTCAGGAAGGAGATAATATATTTTATGGTATAGGCAAAATTACCAACACCCCATGGTCTCTTATATTAGTCGAAAAACAATATATACACCACCAGGAGTGGACAGAATTTAGAACCAGACTCTACACAATTGTTTTGGGCTGCCTGGCGATTAACCTTCTTGTCGTCTATGGCCTTGTAAACATGCTGACAAAACTTATTCGCAAAGCTGACGAACTGCAGATAACAATGCTTAAAGAAGCAGAACATACAGACAGGCTCATATCCATCGGCCGTTTAGCAGCGGGTGTCGGTCATGAGATCAACAATCCGCTGGCAATAATCAATCAGAAGACCGGCCTGGCCGAAGATCTCCTCCACATGTCCCCGGACTTCGAACACAAAGAAACTATATTCGGCTGCTTGAGAGGTGTTGATAAAAGTGTCGAAAGATGCAAGGCGATCACTCACCGGTTGCTCGGTTTTGCAAGGCGCGCCGATGTACATAACGAAATCCTTCAGGTCAATAACATATTAAAAGAAGTCTTGATTTTTCTTGAAAACTCGATGATTCATAACAGAATTCATGTTGAACTTCAATTGCAGGACGATCTGCCTCTAATAGCAAGTGATCACCTCCAGTTGCAGCAGATATTTTTAAATATTATCAATAATGGCATTGACGCTATCGGCAAAGACGGAACAATATCAATTACTAGCCATACGGTTGCTGGCGAGGTTCGAGTAGTGATTCAGGATGATGGGCATGGTATTGAAAAAGATATTATCCCTCATATTTTCGAACCTTTTTTTACTACTAAGGAAACTGGAAAAGGAACCGGTCTTGGCTTATCCATCACCTATGGACTTATCAAAAAACTTGGCGGCGATATTACAGTACGATCACAAATTGACAAAGGGACTGCCTTTACAATAACTCTCCCCACACAGAGCGAAGAACATGACACAAACTGAGCAGAACAATCTGACAATATTGATAGCCGATGATGAAATCGAATTTGCCTCAACCCTGGTTGCCCGCTTGAGGCTTCGAAAATATAAAGCGAGCATGACCAACTCCGGCAAAGCAACACTTGCGGCAATTGATGAAAATCAACCGGATGTCCTGGTTCTCGATCTCAAGATGCCGGACCTTGACGGTCTTGAAGTTTTGGCCAGCTTACAGGATAAATACCCTACTCTTGCTGTGATTATCCTCACAGGACATGGTTCTTTTGAAGCCGGCCGAAGGGGTATGGAACTTGGTGCTTATGACTATGTAATGAAACCGGTCGACCTCAACCTCCTGATGGAAAAGATCGAAGGGGCATTTCAGTCTAAAAAAGCTGCTTCTTGATTAAGCTTAACTAGTGTCTGTCCAGAAATGAGTAATTTTGTTCTAAATCGAGACGCTCGATAAATTTAACCGGAGGCATATATTTGATATTCCGAGGATTAAATCTTGAGAGCAACAATGAGTTAGGGAAAAAGTGCCATTTATGGACAGACACTAACTACTGAGCCGAGGTTTCAGGAGTAAGGCATCAATTAAAATTCTTCAGGATTTAAACAATTATGGAAAAATCAAACCCCGATAGGATCTGTGTTCAGGTCTTTGCTAAAATTTCAGCTGCGATCTCTCATGAAATAAAAAACACCCTGTCGATCATTAACGAAAATGCCGGACTCCTGGATGATTACGCTCAGATGGCTGAACAAACCGGAAGTTTACCGATTGACCGAGTGCTGAACATTACATCGGCTATCGCCAAACAGGTCGACAGATCGAACATTATAATGAAAAACCTCAATCGTTATGCTCATAGCGGTGACACCAGCCTGGCTCATGCCGACCTTAAGGACACGCTGTCCCTGGTAGCAGCACTATCAAGTCGTCAGGCAGCAATGAAGGAGATCAACGTAACTGTCGATTGTCTTGAGGATATCTCCATTTTCACACACCTTATGCCGCTTGAATCCCTGATTTATTTAACCCTGCTGAGTCTCTTTGAAGATTGCGAGGCCGGGACAACCCTGACCGTCCATGGCATCGAGAAACAGGATAACATTACTGTTTGCTTCACAATTCAGGAAGAAAAAAACATACAACGAGACACCTACCCAGACGATGACCAGCAACTTCTTGCAGAGCTGGTATCCGGTTCCTATCGTTATGAAAAGAATCAGCTTAGTATCACTTTCCCAGCCAAAATTAAATGACACACGAGCAAATGCAAACAACTGCAACACCAAGGTTGCAGCACATCTCCTCCTACAGCCCTGCAGAATTGACTCCAAGGCACTTATTCCTCTCAAGGAGGAGAATCACTGAACTACAGTAGCTAACCCCCGAGACTGTAAAGGTTACCCCGTTTGCAGATTAACGTTGTCCATATTTTTATGACTGCATCCGTCATGTTGCACCCCTTTTAATAATTTTCTATGTTATCGCCTGCCTTTTAAGGTCATTCAAGGCAACTGCTTGTTGAAATCAAGCCATTCATGTCCCAGATTTGGCCATACAGGTGCAACGTTAATGTTGCTCATTTTCGTATTGTAGTCCATGCATTCCACCTGATAACGAATACTTATTATCTGAAATTATTCATTTTCCACATAATTACTTAGACTCAGGTATGATTTATGCAATATTCAACTTGAATATAATTTTGGATCGACCCTTTTAATGTTCATCAGATGGGTTGCTTCTTTCTTGGTATCACTATTGCCTTACTAGCCGTTCTCGGATTTAGGTCAGCAAAGGGGTCAGATAAGGGCATCGGTCCTGCAGTAATGTATGGTATAATTCAGGACCATTTCGGAGATCTTGGTATCCAGAGAGCCCGTAAAACTTATGAATATATACCGGAACAGCCTTCCATTTCCGCTCACCGGTAATAAAAAGCAAACACCCCACAAGGGGGTACTAAGTGCCTAGGAGGTTACTTTAACATTCTAATTTTATAGTAACCTCCAGATTCTTGTTTTTTTATCCCCCTCAAAGCATGGGGACTGAAAAGAGCCCCCCTCAAAGCATGGGGGACTGAACAGAGTGACAGATTTTCTGGAGTAAGGCACTAAACATCAATGACGGGGAGTACCAGTAATATGGCCCAAATACTAATATTAGACGATGTGCTGGACGCAGTAATTCTTGTCAAGAAAATACTCACTAAACAAGGACATACCGTACATTCATTTACTGAGGAAGAGGAAGCAATTGATTTCACCAGCAAGAATCAAGTCGACCTTGCCATTTTAGATATAAAGCTCAAGAAAATGAGCGGTATTGAAGTGCTGGAACAAATGAAAAAAGTCAGCCCCAATATGAAAGCCATTATGCTTACCGGTTACCCAACAATTGAAACGGCACGGGAAGCTATTGAATTAGGAGCGGGAGAATATTGCGTGAAACCAATCGATAAAACCGAATTGGAAGAAAAAGTGGCGGAGGTTCTGGCCCGCTAAACCACCAGCCCGCGCTAAAGCAGGAAAAGAATTTTTAAGGCACTAACACTATCAATTTGAACTGAGGAGAGTTGCATGAAAAAATCAGTCTACTCTATATGCGGCATGTGTACCGTCCGCTGCCCAATTCGTGTGGAATCCGAAGACAACCGGATCACCTGGATTGAAGGGAATCAACATTTACTTGGCGGAGCCTTGTGTGCAAAAGGCACTGCAGGAGTCGCTTTACGGGAAGACAGCGAGCGGCCGCAACAGCCACTCATCAGAGTCGGAGCCCGCGGTGCCGGACGCTGGCGCGAAGCAAGCTGGGATGAAGCGCTTGATTATGTTGCAGACAAACTGACTACAATCAAAGATCAATATGGACCGGAATCAGCGGTTCTTTCTTCTCGCGGCGGTCCGTGGCAAGCTATGTACAAGGCTTTTATTCACGCATTCGGCTCTCCCAATTACACCAACCATGACTGCACCTGCGGCCGTAATACCCATCACGCCAGCCTCTCTATCAACGGCGTTGGTCGTAAGGATTTTGCTTATGATATAAAGAACTCCAAACATCTGGTTCTCTTCGGCCGCGACATGTTCTCCGCTTTACGGATTGCAGAGAATCACCAGACTCTTGATATGCTCGATAATGGTGGACGCCTGACCTATGTCGACGTTCGTCAGACAATGACCGGAACCAAAGCGACCAGATTTTTCCAGGTTCGTCCCGGGACCGATTATGCTCTTGCCCTTGGTGTTATCCATCAGGTCATTAAAAACGGCTATTACGACAAGGACTTTCTGGAAAAATATGTCACCGGTTTTGAAGACCTCTGCACCTTTGTTCAGGAATATACTCCGGCTTGGGCTGCTAAAGAATGCGGTGTTAAAGAAAAAGACATCCTGGCCTTTGTTGAAGAAATCGGCGCAGATCGGCCGAATGTGATTTTTCATCCCGGCTGGAACCTCGCCCGCTACAAAGATTCTTTTTATTCGAGCCGCGCCATGCACATCCTTAATGTGCTGATGGGCAATATTGAAATGAAAGGCGGCCTGTTTATCCCTAAAGGTGCCGGAGACTGCGGCAAGAAAGGTATCCGTTCAATCGACTGCGGAAAACCCGATATCAAGCGCGGGGATGGCGTCGGCTGGGAATATAACCATTTTGACAAGGGCCCGGGCCTGGCCCATCTGTTTTTTAACCATATGCTCTCTGAAGACCCTTATCCAATTAAAGCCTGGATTGCCATGCGTCACGATCCATTCAGCGGCCTGCCGGATCCTGAAAAACAGAAGCTTGCCATGGACAAATGTGACTTGCTCGTCTCAATCGATACAAACTACAGCGAGTTCGGCTGGTACAGCGATGTCATTTTACCTGAGTCCACCTATCTGGAACGTGACACTCCAATTGTTCAGCAGAAAGGTCTTAAACCGCGTCTTGCAGTGCGTAGAAAAGCGGTTGAGCCAAAGTATGATACAAAATCTTCATGGGAAATTTTCACTGCTCTGGCAAACCGACTCGGCTTAAATGAAACATTTCCCTTCAAAACCATCGAAGAACTCTGGGCATGGCAGCTTGAACCCACCGGCTATACCATGGCGGATTTTGATGAAAAAGGATTTGTTGAAATGTCCAGCAGCCCTATTTTCTTTGACCGCGAGAAACTTGACGGTAAATTCAAGACGCCAAGCGGAAAGCTCGAGATTATAAGCGAAAAACTCACCAAAGCCGGGTTACCATCACTCAAACCATTTGAAAGCCCACAGGTGCCCGAAAAAGGGATGTTTCGCTTGATCTATGGCAAAGTCGCTGTTCATACCCAGGGCCATACGACCAACAACCCTTTACTCTCGGAGCTTATGCCGACCAACACCGCCTGGATACATACCAAGAAGGCCAAGAAACTTGGTCTTGAGACAGGTGATCTGGTTGAACTTTCTTCTGCCGATAAATCTTACAATGCAACGGTAGCTGTCCATGTGACCGATCACGTTCATCCCGAAGCTGTCTTCACCGTACACGGTTTCGGCAAGGACATCCCCCGCCAGACCCGCAGCTTCATGGCCGGGATCAGCGACCAGAAACTGATGGTCGGCAAACTGGACGACTGGGACCAGGCAGGTGGCGGAGTCAACCTCTGTGAGGTTTTTGTCCATGTGAAAAAAAGTATCCGTAATACCAAGAGGAGAATCGAACTGTGAAAAAATATATGATCCACCTCAACTCCAAAAGATGCATAGCCTGCCATGGTTGTGAGGTACACTGCAAGGTGAACAAAAATCTGCCGGTCGGCCCTTTCCTCTGCGACATCAGCTGTACCCCGCTGAAAATGGTCGGAGGTGTACCAAAAACCGAAATCATCTTCAGTACTTGCCGGCACTGCGACGAGCCGCTGTGCGTACCGGTTTGTCCGACGGATGCAATGGTTCAGCGTGAAGACGGAATCGTCTACATCGATCAGGACAAATGCATAGGCTGCATGGCTTGCAAAACCGCATGCCCCTGGGATATTCCCGTACAAAATCCTGATGACGGAAAAGCCGTAAAATGTGACTTCTGCATGGATCGTCTCGATGCAGGGCTCAAACCTGCATGCATCGCCAAATGCACCACCCATGCCTTGAAGCTGGTGGCGCTTGAGGTAGTGTGATTGCTTGAAATGCTCAAGACCAAAGCTCTTTATGGCTACTAAAAACAGACAGAAAGAAGGTGACTTCCTTAAAGTATTCCAGGAAGTCACCCGTCTCATCAGTATGGTCCACGATCCGCAACAGGTCATGGATCTGGTGGTAATGCGATTACCCGAACTTTTAGAGGTAGATGCCGCCACCATCAGGCTGCTCGACAGCGGCACCGGCACTTTTGTGCTTGGTGCCGCCTGTGGGGTTTCCGATGAATATCTTTCCCGCAGCACCATCGATTCCAATGAGGTCATGTCGGCACTGCTCAAGGGACTGCCGATTGCCAAAACGGATATTGACCTCTTTTGTACACATGACAGTTGTTCTTATATCTCCCGCGAGGGCGTAAAAAGTGCCATGTCCCTGCCGATCCTTTTTAAGGGACAGGTTATGGGTCTCTTACGGCTCTTAACCAAAGATCACCGACAATTTTCCGAGGCTGAAATAGCCCTGGCCATGTCCCTTGCCGAACAGGTGGGAATAGCCATTTCCAACGGCCGCCTGTTCCAGGAAATGGAAAACCAGGTGAATTTTTTCCGGGAACTGCGGGAAATTTCCAGGTTGGTAAACTCTACGCTTGATCTGGACTTGATTCTCAATACTATTGTCGATAAACTTCCCGGCATAATCAGGGTAAAAGGCTGTACCATCCGCCTATTGCATCCGGCGACCAATCGCCTTGAACTCGCTGCAGCCTCCGGCCTGTCCGAGGAATATCTCGCTCGAGGCAGCATCAGCAGGGAAGACTCTATCTTTAAAGTACTAAAAGGTGAGCCGGTTTCCATTTACGATGCACCAAATGATCCAAGGGTCGATTATCACGAGGCAATTACGAAAGAAGGCATCAAATCCATTCTGGCTATCCCCATAAGTAATGAAAGGGAAATCATAGGAGTATTACGGCTGGTCTCGACTGCACATCATGTCTTTACGGAAATGGAGACCAATTTTGCAGTAACTGTTGCGGAAGAAGGCGGCAACGCAATCCAGAAAGCACGAACATATCGACAAATCACCCTGCTCTTTAATCAGATTGAGGAGCACGAACGGTTTCTGCAGACAATTTTAGACTCACTCTGGATGCAGCTGCTGGTCGTCGATCCCGATAAACGCGTAATCATGGTCAATAAACATTTTCTTGAGACCAATGATTGCACAGAGGCAGAAACACTAGGCCGCCTCTATAAAGCCGTCTCTCCCTGGCAGACTTCGGAAACGTCTCCCTGTCCTGTAAGTACAGTACTTGACCAGCGAAAGCCTGTTACCGTTCTCGACCAACTTGAATTCAAGGACGGACCGAAATGGTTCGAGCGACATCTGGCACCAATTCTTGATAACGCAGGCGAGGTCAGTTTTGTTGTTGAAGCGGTACGGGATATAACAGATCAGAGATTGCTGGAGCAGGAGAAGATGGAGCGAATGAAACTCGAGGGAGTCATCGAGATGGCAGGCACTGCAGCACACGAGCTGAATAGTCCGCTTTTTGCCGCCCTTGGCACTGCCCAATTGTTGCGGGACGACCTCCCCTCCCGCGAAATGGTCGCCGAGATGGACATGATCATCCGCAATATGAAGAATATGTCCGAACTTACACGCAAGATGACTGCAGTCACAGGTTTTGAGACCAAGGATTATGTCGGCGAGACTAAGATTGTCTCTCTGAAAACAGAAGACAGCTAACTGAAAGGTACCTTCCCCTTATTTTCAGCATCGATCTGCTTCTGCTTTTCCTCAATTTCCACTTTTTCGGCAGTTTCTTCATTATACCAGAATCTGTCAGGTAATCCGGGGTTCTTACCCAGCTCTTCCCAACTGATCATTTCCTCTTCACCCTCGTCCAAACCAACTTTAGGACCCATTTTTAAATACGGAATATGCGGTTTGAGCTTTCCCCAGATAATTCTGCAGAGAATGTACATATTCACGGGGACGGCTGCAAAACCAAGGGTGTCACCAATAATCGGCAGAGCAAATGGAAGTTCAAAAGTTACGTCGGAAAATCTCGTTCCCATCCAGGCAAGGGCAAAAGGCAGCGGCCAGAGGTAGGCAGCGCCCTGGGTGATCATATTGAAGAAATATTTACCAAAGGCCTCATTGGCTTCCGTGTTGCACGAACGGTAGTTTTCTTTATCTTTAATGGCTATCGCTTTAATCGAAAGATTATGCATCTTGACAGCTTGAGATCGTAATTTGTTCATATGCGCCCTGTTGGCCCAGGCCGCTATACGAAAAGTGCATTCACCCAATAACACACACCACATGCAAAGAACGAAAGTACCAAAATAGAAACCGACAATGGGAATTTCAGAAATCCGGTAAGGCGCGATAAGAAATGCATCGAAGAAAATAAATAATTTATCTTGAAAATCCATAATATTAAGCAAAACTCCTGTTAGAACTGTTCAACTGCAGCCTCTTTTATAATCGACCAAAGTCGATTGCTGGAGAACGATGGAGGGTAATTGTAACGTATTTGTCTTCTTGTCCCTCTTCTTATGGAGAATCATTAATTTGATCGTCCGACTGCTCTTTTGTCTGATCTTTTGCCTGATCAGCCTCAGCTGCCAGCAAATGAAAGAACGACTGCACAAATTTGCCTGAAGCTACGTCCACCAGCGGAAAAGTGATTTTTTCACTGTTGGAGAACCTGCCGACCAAAGCCAGGAACAGCGCTTTTGATATTTCTTTCGCCTGGGCATGGCATGACTCGATAAAATCAGGATTCTCATTTGAAGCTGCCAGGTCATAAAAGCGGCAGGCAAGCGGCCTGAATGATGATATAAGGCATTTGCCTTCTTTTGACAGGGGGCACAAGATACCTTTTTCTGCATACAATTCGAGAAAACCTTCCTGTTCTCCTGCAATTTTGTGCAGTTCCCGAATAGACTGATTGGCTTGACTGCAGCGTTCGATCAGGGCCTGGCGGTCAGCACTATGCAGCCTTCTGTTTACATGGTGCATCAGGTAGGTGGCTTCAACCAAAGATACTTCAACGTAGTGAGTACAGCATTTGGTGTGACCATTACCACAGAGTGATTCTAACCCATTTTGCTTGAGATGAGCATCAATTTCCTTCAGCAGCACTTCATAGTCAGTGAAGAACTGGCTGAGGTCAACGAGGCTTTTCCATTCCAGGGAGGGCTCACGGATGGTCAATCTGCCTTCCCGTTTGCCGATTTTTCGTACCAGCCACCACTGATAAAAATTTGCAGGCCTCGAACGCATTTTTTTAATCTTCTGCTTGACCAGTTTACTCCCTAGACCGCGACGCAGCAGGTAGGCGGAAATAATTGTGCCGGTGCGGCCAATGCCGTAGTGGCAGTGGACATAAACTTTTTTGCCCAGGTAAATGGATTCGTCAAGCCAGTCCATGGCCGCATCCAGGGCCTGCAGCTGAGGAGTCTCCTCGTCTTCGATCGGCAGATAATGCACTTCAAATCCCTGGCTGGACTCGATATCGTGAAGGTCACTGTATTCAGCGCAGAGGTTCATGATAGCATCAATTCCTGAGGCTTTGAGATGATCCAGGTGATCATAGGACATGGGTGCAGGACCGGTGGCCAGGTTTTCGGTGACCCAGTAGAGGGGATATCCTTTTTCTGTCATTTTTCTCTGTCCTTCATTGTACAGTACTGTCTGACTTCTGCCATTTCTCGATGAACAGGTCAGCCATGTTCAGGGCATCGGTTTCGCTTTCCAGCGCCATATCCAGCAAGGGAGTACGGCCAAGCAGATAGCCAAGGACTTGCAGTCGCAGCTGCGAGGCATCACTCTCCTGTCGCATGCATTTAGCTTCAAGCATGTCACCTTTTATATATACCACGAATCCGAAATGGTTCAGCACTTTGCTCAGCATGAGCAGTCTCCAGGCAATTTTTTCCTCATTGCCGCCTCCGCCCTTGAATCGAAACTGGATATGGTTTTCTTCAGGCCGTGCGCCGCAGAGGGCGTCAACAACTGCAAAATGATACCCGAAGCGCAAAAGGAGGTGGGCATAATTTTTTGCCACCAGTGCGTAACTTGCCAAAAGAGAAGATGATTTGAGACTGAAAATACCGCCACTGACCTGATCAAAGCGATCCCAATCAAGGTGCAGAAGACCTTTTGCCCAGGTAACTTCACTATCCGATAAGCCCGCCCAAATCGCCTGCATAGGCGTACTCTCAAAATCGGCGGGTGAAACACTCTTTTTTTTCTTTGCACCATCGTTGAGTCCCTGGCCCAGATCAAGCACCTGCATAACAACAGGGATCTCAGTTTCCAGGATTTTTGCATGGTGCAGGCCACGGCTCTTATCATCCACAAGAGAAAACATTTCTCCAGTTCCTTTTTCGTGAACAAAACGCACCAAATCGTGAAAGGTAGAACAGTTGCCAGGCGAAAAATTATCAGCCGCTGGATCAGTCAAGGTGAGATGACTTATCAGCTCCATTAGAGGAACTATTTTATGCTGAAAGGGGCTGGGAGGTTTGGCCTTTTGTTTTTCCTGCCAGGTAAGAAGCTCCTGAACTTCTCCCTCATAAACTACTCCATGATAGGCATCAACAGTGACAATCTGACCCTGTTGGAAAGATTCAGCCAGTTTCCCAAGCCCGACAATCAAGGGTAAACTGAATTCCCTGGCAACCGAGGCGAAGTGGCTGGCTTTGCTCCCATACTCGGAAAGAACGGCACCAACTTTATGCGCCAGGGGCACAAGGGAAGGAGGAATTCCCGGAGATACCAAAATGCTCCCCGGAGGTACAAGATGCAGATCGCCCTCTCCGGCCAAACGGTGTATCGGACCGGTTGCAATACCGACACTGGCAGGGGTTCCCATCTCCAGAAGCACAGCTTGATGAACGACAGGCGGGGGAGTATCAGCGCTTACAGCTTCATTGTTGGGTAGAACTTCCGGCAATGCTGCCTGGGATACCTGTATGGGCCTGGATTGCAGGATGAACAGTTTACCATTACTATCCTGGGTCCATTCAACGTCTTGCGGTGAACCGGCAAGCATCTCCAGTTCCAGTCCCCATTTTGCAAGACTTGAGGCATCCTTATCCTCAAGGCACAAGGATCTTTTTCGCGGTAAACCATCTCCAGGTACTGCAAGGCCATTTTGTTCAGGAGCAGCTCTCTTGGCCCAAAAATGTTCCGGGTTTTTTCGTGAGACCAAGAAGAGGTCAGGAACAGTACTTCCATCCACCAATAAGGTACCGAGGCCGGGAACGGCTGTGATAACAAGATACTCTCCCTGACTGGTATCAAGGGGATCCAAACTGTACATCACTCCGCTGATACGGGAGTCAATCATCGGCAGGATCAGCACGGCCATCGGAACCTGAAAATCGGCAAGCCCGCTGTAAAGCCGATAAGTCAAGGCGGTGGGTGTGTATTTGCTGGCCAGCACCTTCTTGTAGGCGGTGAATATATCGTCCTTCTTTACATTAAGAACTGTTTCATATTGGCCTGCAAAAGATACTTCGCTGTCTTCGGCTATGGCACTGCTGCGCACAGCCCAGGTGGAAGATGAGTTTGTACCGGCTATACGTCCCATGGAATCGAGCACGCTTTCGCGCAGTTTTTCAGGGATGGTGCCCTCCATGATTATCTGTTGCATGCGGTCCGAGATCTTGACCAGTCGTTCAGGGTGCTGCAGATTCAGACAACGCAATTCTCGGGCTAGGATTGCCTGCAGGTTATTTTCTTCCAGAAACAGGTGAAAAGCATGGGTGGTAACGACAAATCCTGTCTGCACCGGAACATCTGTTTCGTGCAAAATACGGGCGAGGGACATGGCTTTGCCCCCCAATAACTCTGGATATTCCCATCCATTTTCCAAAAGCAGGGTATATGGAGGCGAGGTTGATATCTCGGGCTGCGGAAGCAGCTTGTAGAGCTGGTCCGAGATGCGGACAAAGCTGTCGGTGAGTTCATCATAGGCATAAGGCCGCATCGCCTGCAGACTATGGATCAAACGCTCAATAGTTTTGGTAAGTGCCCGTACCAGCAGAGCAATACGGGACCAGTCGGTGGGGATGGAGCGTTTAGAAATTTCTTCAAGCTGAGTAATAAGCTTTAAGGCTCTCCTGTCTTCATGCAATAAGGCCTGAAACAAAGCAAATTGTCTTTGGACAACCTTGTCCGGGGTAAACACCTGCTCAGCCCAGCGTATGATTTTTTCAAACACCATGCCTTCATCCCTGTTGGACGTTAACGGGGGAAACTTCAGCAACTGAAACATCAAAAGGCAACCTCATTTTCATGAGGTTGCCTTTTAGTGCCTTACTCCAGAAAACCTGTCACTCAGTTCAGTCCCCATGCTTTGAGGGGATAAAAACAAGAAATCTGGAGAATACTTTAAAATTAAAATCTTAAAGTGACCTCCAAGGCACTTATACCCCCTTGTGGGGTGTTAGTGCCTTACTCCTAATAAACTGCCATTCAGTTTCTGCGATTTATCCAAACAATAAATCTATTAAATTTTTTCCGAGGAAACCGCGGCTCATAAAATTGATACCAACATAGAAAGCCAAAACAATGAAGATCCTGGTCAATACTTTATCCGGGATGTACTGAGAGGTTCTCGGACCAATCATCGAGCCGACAAAAATACCAACCAACTGGGCACCAATCAGCGGCCAGTAGACGAGGGCACCGGCGGCGAGATAACTCAGAATACTGGTTATCATTCCGATAAGAACTGCCATGGCTGATGTTCCGGCAGCCAGATACATCGGCAATCCGGAGACACTGGTCAAAAAAGGCACCAGCATGAAACCGCCGCCGACACCGAGAAATGATGCGATGGATGCAATCACGAAACCACCGATAATAGGCAGAAGAGGACTGAAGGAAAATTCCACACCATAGAAGTTAAAAGAAATTTTACCAAGGCTCCACTTGTTCATCTTAACACCAAGCTCGCTGGTGTCGATGGCTTCGCCTGCCTTTTTTCTTTTCATGGTTGACTCGAAAGCATTCGCTGCTTCCTTGGCTTTTTTCTTTCTCTTGGCTCCTGCGGGGGTGGACTCGTAGAGCATGTAACAGCCAAGAACCAGAACAAAGATACCGAAAAAACCGACATATTCCTTGAATGAAACTTTACCGGCTGTAAGGGTGGGAATCAAATAACTACCCGCAATTGAACCGATAGCAAGAAAAAGACCAACCGGCCAGACAAGACGGCCTAATTTCAGATAATTGAAAGTTGAAACGAGCGCGCTGAACCCGACCATAAACTGATTGGATACCCTGATAGAGTCGGTTACCGCTTTATTTAAAGACGGCGCGGACTGCTTGAAACTTCCGGCATAATTACCAAGACCGTAAATAGTGATATGACCAATACCAGCCATGATACCGCCAAAAGCGCCGACGGTTGAGAAGATCCAACCTACCCAGATAGCCCAGAAAAAGGCGACTATCAAATTGATCTGCGGTCCACCGGGAATGCCCAGGTAACCTTTTTCAGCCGCAGCATCGATAGTTCCTGCGGATACTGCATTGTTGATGCCTTGAGTCAACGAATCATCTGCGGCCAGGGACGTCCCAGCCATAACGACCATTAGAGCCATCATGGCAAATAGAGATATCAGAAAATTTTTTTGATATCGGTTACTGAGTAACTTAGTTAACATCGTTTTCTCTCCTTTTAGCTGAAAAATTAAAAACTGCCTGCTTTCTCCAACACATTTTATCCGGTTAACCTTATCCGCCGCCTTGATCAACGATTGCACCCGTTTCCTTCGGAGATAAAAGCATTAATTCTGGCGTATTTCATGTTTACCGGGGTTAACCCGGATTTCTCATGAACAAATATGCTGCCAGTTCCATAGATTAAAAGAGAGTAGCATCTTTTATGCCTGATTGCCGCCCTGACTGGAATTCGTTTGATTATTGCTGCAATATCAAAATGTTAAAATAACTTTACATCTTAAACATTCAGTTAATTTTCCTGGATAGCAAGAGAATGAGTACATATGTGCAACGACAATGTTGCGCTCTGAAGTGGTTATGAGATAACGTCACCTTTGTTTCTGCAGTGAAGTATAACCTTTGTTAGTATTTTTGCTCCATTAAAAAGCAAGAAAGTATGCAACAGATTTGATGCTGCCCTCACAAATCTTATGATTATAGTAGATTACCCTCCTTATGGCTGTTTCATGAGAAGGGTAAATGCAACAATTAAGTTGCATTTATCTGTAGAGGTCACGTATAGTCCCCGTTTAGGGAAAACATTAATGGTTGCCGCTCAATACCACATCTCACAGTCAGGAAAAGTAATGATGAACGATTCCAGTTTTCACGAAGAAAGTACGGAACAAAAACAGGTGATGATTGTTGATGATGAACCCGACATGCTTTCCATGCTGCGATTAATCATCGAAAAAAAATGTGCCTGCCGGGTTATCTCAGCCTCATCCGGACTGGATGCCCTGGAAAAGTTAAGTCAGTGCAGGCCTGACGTCATTTTGAGCGACATTAAAATGCCTGACCTGGATGGACTGGAGCTGTTAAAGAAAATAAGAGAACATGATCGAACAATCTCTTTTGTCATCATGACCGGCTACGGTACCATTGATATGGCTGTCCAGGCCTTAAAAGACGGTGCTTATGATTTTTTACAAAAACCGTTCGATAAAGATCATATTGTCAAAGTGATCCGTAACGGCCTTGAACGTACTGATTTGTTACGGGCAAATGACCAACTCCGTGAAAAACTGAGCGACCTGGCACAACCTGAAAATTTTATCGGCCAAAGTCCTGCTCTCAAGCGGGTATTGGATATGCTGGCAAGAATTGCAGATACTGATGCTACAGTACTTATTCGAGGCGAGAGCGGTACCGGAAAGGAACTTGCAGCCAGGGCACTGCATAATCTCAGCAACCGCAAAAAACGGCAGATGATCACCGTTAATTGTCCGGCCCTGCCTGAAAATGTTTTGGAGAGTGAACTCTTCGGCTACAGCAAAGGGGCTTTTACCGGTGCCACGCAAGACAAAAAAGGACTTTTTCTCGAGGCCCATGGATCAACTATCCTCCTTGACGAGATTGCCGATATTCCGGTTTCTATCCAGACTAAATTGTTGCGGGTTCTGCAGGAAAAAGAGATTCAACCATTAGGCCAGAATAAAACGATTAAGGTGGATGTACGGGTTGTCGCCTCTACTAACCAGGACCTGGAGGCCAAAATCCGGACGGGGGAGTTTAGGGAAGACCTCTTTTACCGTCTCAATGTCGTCACTGCGGTGATGCCGAATCTTGAAGAGATGAAAGAGGATGTACTCCTGCTTATTCATCATTTTCTGGCCCAGTTTAAACGGAAATATCACCGGGAAAATATTGTACTTTCCCCTGAAGTCCTTCAATATCTCTATCAGAAAAAATGGCCTGGGAATATCCGGGAATTGCAGAATAACGTGAAACGGATTGTTCTTCTTGCCACCCACGGTTACGTTGACCTTGCAGATATCGGAATCGCGGATGAGAGCATAAAACAAGTTTCCGCTAATCAGTTCGAAGACCTGTATGTATATGATTACAACGAAGCAAAAAATAAGATTGTCGAGCGCTTTTCAGTCAATTATCTCCGCCACCTGCTGACCAGGCATGGTGGGAATGTGACCAAAGCCGCGGCTGATTGCGGCCTGGAGCGACAGGCACTGCAGCGAATCATGCGGCGGAATGGAGTTATTTCTGTTGATTTTAAAATGAAATGAAGGGCTTAGGGCGGGTTCTAAACCCGCCCGTGTTCTCAGGTTACTTTGTTCTCATCATGCTGCCAGCCATGCAAGCCCCAGACAAATGACAACAAACCGAGAAAGGTGAGACCGGCCGAACTCCAGGCCACAGCAGTGATTCCGCCATAATGCCACAATACGCCGCCAACAAGAACACCAATCATTCTGCCGATACCTGAAGCAGCATAGAAGCCGGACATCATCGTCGCCCTGGCTTCGGGCATCAGTTCGGTACTGAGGGAAAAGCTGGTGACTATAGTAAATTCAAAGGCAAGAAAGATACAAAACATTCCAGCCATTGCCAGCGGTAATGTTAAGCCGATAACAGGCAGAAGCAAATAGGCAGAAATCGCCAGACAAAGGCCCAAAATGACAGCCTTCTTCAAACCCAGCCGGTCGGAAAAGAGCGCGGTTATCGATTCACCGGCCAACTCGGCTGTACCAATTGCAACGGTACTGAATCCCAGTGTTACAAGACTGACCATAAAATCCTGCTCAAACCACGCTCCGTAGACAACAAACAGGCTGTCGTTGGCAATGGATATCCAAAATCCAAAGGCCAGCATTCCTGCAGTCGGTCGCTTCTTAAGCAACTGCAAAAGGGAGGCAAAAACACCTTTTCTTTCTTTTGGGTGAATGTGGACCCGTTGGTCCGGCGGAATGACGCGACTGATGAGTATCCAACCAACAGCACCGAGAAATGCCAATATATAAAATGAGCTATTGAGCCCAAGGTGCTCGATTATCAAGCCGAGGGCAGGTATACCGACAAGGGTGCTCCCCGCCCAGGCGGTTTCCACGATTCCGATAACCCTGCCACGTCTGGCATAGGGTACATTACGGCCTATAAAAGCTTGAATTGCGGGATCAAAAATCGTTTTACCAAGACTTGCAACCACCAAGCCGACGAATACCGGCCAGTATGCAGGCACCAGTCCGCAAAGCAACATTCCCCCTGCAAGCAGAGCCAGTCCTGCCCTCATCATGAAACGATAACCAATCCGGTCGGCCATCGGACCACTGAACAAGCCAAGCAGGCTGGTCATTTGGCTGGCGGCAATTATTGAGGTTATTGCTGCCAGCGGCACATCGAGGCCTCTTCCGAGCGCCGGTGCAAAAGGATAGACGAAACGTCTGCCCGTATTGAGTATCAACCTGAAAAACATTACGGCAATTATTTGCCGAATAAGGGGCACTTTCATCCTTCTCCATTTTACTTAAACCGGTGCGCGATGATTTCTATAATCAATAGAGTGGAATCAGCAGGTTTTGACTATGACCAGGGTTATATCGTCGTTTTGGAGTGTTTCGCCCCTGAATATATCAATTGCCTCTACTATGGTTTGAAGTATCTCATCCGGCTGCAAGGATGAATTTTCCACCAGCAACTGTTTCAACCTCTCTTTACCGAACTGTTCACCGTTCCTATTTTCAACTTCCCAGGCTCCGTCGCTGCCGATAAGGATAAGTTGTTCTTCATTTGGAACCGGCTGTTCGTTGTACTCAAAACTCCATTCCTCATCAACCCCTAAGGCTAATCCATTTCCCCTGAGCTCGGAAAATTCGCGCCTGGCAGGTGCATAGACAAAGGCGGGATCATGACCGGCCCTTACCCAGCGAATGGTATCTTGCATGCGATCAACTTCCAGGTAAAAAAGGGTAACAAAATTCCCTGATTTGCTTGTATCCCTGTATAGCAGTCTATTCACATCGTTCATTATCTGGTCGAGGCGTCCCGGCAGGAAAACTCGGCAACGCAACAAAGCCCGGACTGTTGTCATAAGCAAAGCTGCGCCGATCCCATGCCCCACAACATCTCCGACGACCACACTGACCTTTCGTTCATTACCGGGAAACCTGATGATATCAAAATAATCTCCACCGGTTTCATCGCAGTAAAGGATCCGGCCGCCAGCTACGATACCATCGGCAAAAAAACTTTTGCGCGGCAGGAGGTTCTGCTGGACTTCCCTGGCGACATTAATTGCTGCCTTCATCGCTTGCCGGTGTTTGAGCTGAGAGGTCATCTTATTAAAACTTCTGGTTAATTCACCGACTTCATCACGGCTAGTTGCAGCTAACGGAAGACCGAAATTTCCTTTGGCAAGATCATCTGCTGCAGCCGACACATCCTTGATTCTTCCAGTTATTGTATTTGTTGCCTGCCGGATTATAAAAAGAATAAGTAAGATGCAGGTGGTAAGAGTGACGATATAAAAAAGCTTAAAACGGATGATTGGCTGCAGGACTGTTTCACCCGGTGCAATAATAACCATTGTCCAGGGAGCTTCGGTCAGATGATAAAAACCACTTATTTCTTTAGGCGGCGAACCCTCCCCGAAAACAGTGCCAAAAGTCTTTTCCTTCATCGCAGCCAGGGTTTCTCGTTCGAGGTCATTGGCGGTACCGAAGGCGCGTAGAGGGAAGTAATCTTCCAGATCCGGTTCCAGAGCTGTGTTTGCCAGAACGTTTCCGTTGTCATCGACCAAATAAGCCTTGTGGCTTTTCCACCAGGGTGCATTGATAATCTGAGCAATTAATGTATCAAAGGAGATGATCACTTCCACACGTCCGATCGTTTCATCATCAATGTCATGAAATTCCGAAATCAAAGAGACTGTCCGGTTATCCAATCGACTATCATACCTCGGTAAGCTGATTTCAAACTGACCCCTGTGGTTTCCATGCATCATTCCCATTTCTTGCTCCATCCCCCTCCTATCTATTTTTTTTGGGAGGGAGCCTCCTTCCGGCCACTCGACATGCACCTCCATAACACCTTCGATTTCTTCTATTAATTTGACAATTCGGGTAAAGACCGGCCGATTAACATCCATATCCTCTGAATTTTGAAGCAGCAGAAGCAGATCTTTAGGCTTGCGCAGTTCCATATCAATCAGATGGGCAGTGCGCTGTAATCTTACAACTGCCGTCTCACCCCATTGTTTAAGAAGGATATCTCTAACAAACAAAAACCCGCTGACAGAGAGACTTATCAGGAGCAGAAGAGTTGGTACCAAGATAAAAAACAATGTCCGTTGCTGGAGACTTCTAGGCTGAAAAAACGTCATTTAAATAACCTTTTTTGGTTACAGGACAAAAACAGAGCCGGCAATCAGATTGGATAAATCCTAACTGATAGCTGAAATTATGAAGACAGGGAATTCATGCAACAATACATTCAGAAATGATATCATGGAGTCGCCGGCCTGTCTCCCTCTCGATGGCTTCTGCCAGCTGCCTGGCTTTTTCATAGCGTCTGCGGATGGCCTCGACCGCTTCGGGATTGTCCCTGTGAAGAGCCAGCTTCTCCTCAAATCGAACTCTTATGTCGACGACTTTGCCGCCATGGGCCAGTTTGTCGGCAAGATGGACAATTTCTTTTTCAGTTAAGATCTCTCCGGGCAGCCAATCCAGATCTTTATGGGCAGCTATTATTTCAGCCGCACGATCGAACCCAAGATTCCGCAATAATCGGCCGCCTTCCTGCTCATGGTTGGGTTTCCCCTTGGCAATATCATGGAGCCAACCGCAGACCCTGCATAATTCCGGATCGAGAATTCGTCTCCCGTTTTGTATCATCGCCTGACAGATTGCCTTTGCTATTTTAGCAACAAGACGAGCGTGAACCAAACCTTTTTCCGGTATTGGATGGAGTTTAAGGATAATTGCAGACTCCTGCATAGTTGGATAGCCAAGACGGGTAAAGCGATGGAGACCGGTAGTATAGTCCTCCGGCGTATCCATATCAAAGAGAATGTTGGCATCAGGAACGCTAATTTCGACAATCTGTTTCGGTCGTTTATGCTCAACCTTTGACAACAAAGATCTCAACCCGCCTTTTTGATTATCATTTTTTAGTATGGTTGGAATCAGATCGCGCGCAATGAGGGGCGGATGACCGCGCTTTCCATCAAAGGTGGGATAAGCAACTCTGGTTGATGAGGCTTTAAATGATCGGATAAGCAATTTGAGAGTGCCCGGCCTCACAAGAGGAATATCGACCGGCAGCACAAAAAAACCGTTGCTCCGTTTGGCAATATGACGGACACCAATCCTAATAGAGCTATACATTCCAGAGCCAAACTTAGGATTATGGACAACCCGTGCTCCGGCCCGATCGGCAACCGCTCCCGTCTCTTCACTTCGATGGCCGGTAACGACTACCAGATCCTCAATACCGCAATTCCTGAACAATCCCAGGCTATGTTCCAATACAGTGCTCGTCCCCAAAGGCATAGTAGCCTTGAGATCACCCATGCGCGAGGAGAGTCCTGCTGCCAGGATAACGGCGCTTAGACGAGGGGCCACGCCTTCCTTCCCGCTGCACGGTGATGAATAAGTTCACCGACAATGCTTACCGCAATTTCCTCTGGAGTATCAGCTTCAATCGCTAAGCCGATCGGGCAATGAACTTTTTTCAATTGTGCCTCCTTGATGCCTTTCTTCATCAAATTGGCATAAATTGCATTACGTTTTTTACGGCTGCCGATCATACCGATGTATCCGGCTTTGGTCTGCAGAGCCTGATGAAGAACTTCCTGGTCATGATTGTGACCGCGAGTGACAATAACCAGGTAGCAGTCTTCATCAATATCAAAATCACTCAAACAATCGGCAAAGGATGGCAAAACTTCGACTTTGCCGGCATTCGGGAAACGGTTTTTATTGGCAAATTCACTCCGGTCGTCCAAAACGATGATGCGAAAGCCGACCCGTGCGGCAGCTTCGGCAGTGCAGGCTGCCACGTGACCTGCTCCAATCAGGAAGAGATTGCCGCCGACAGCGAAATGAGAAACCAGATACTCCTTCCCTTCATCTAGAATAAGAGCAGTTGACGCCTGAGTTGGATCCAGTTTTGTTATGGTCGCCAACAGATTTTCCGGTACATTAGCATGACTGGTCCGGCCCATGTGATCCACAAAAAAGCGCCGATCGTCGTTGACACCATCGATAGGACAAACGAGGGTAATTTTTTGTCCTGAAGCCATCGCCGTATTCAAGGATTGAAAGAAGGTTCGATTATCTTCATTACCTTGAATAAATTCAAGAAACAGTTCCATCCTGCCTCCGCAGATCATATCGGTGGCCGCTGCCTCATTGTTGGAAAGGTCAAAAGTCAAATGCCGCGAATGACCGTCGGCAAAACATTTTTGTGCCTCCTTTATGGCTTGAGCCTCCATCAACCCTCCACCAATAGTGCCGGCGATTCGGCCATCATGTCGAACCGCCATTTTGGCACCATCTTGTCGAGGAGTTGAACCGGATTGGCTGGAAACACTGACGAGGACGAGGTCTTCACCATCATTTAGAGCGGTGCAAAGATGTTGAATGATCTTTTTCATTGTCATTTCCCCTCTCGCTTTTCTTCCAGGATAGGTTATTCCGGATACCCTGAATTGCGGTTTTCCGGTTGATTGAGAAAATAAACTCAGCGTATGCCCAGATTGCGGCTAATTATGCCCATAACCGAATAGACCAGCTGGGCAGCGGCGAAATCGGACGCATGGTCACCTTGCATTGGAGCAAGCTCAACCACATCGAAACCAAGTATCTTCCTGCCGGCTATGGCACGTTCCAGAAAGGTCAGTGTCTGATACCAGCTTGGTCCGCCTGGAACAGGTGTTCCGGTTGCTCCGATAACAGACGGGTCGAGGCCATCGACGTCAAGGGTCAGATAGATATCTTCAGGAAAATCAGTGGGCAGCTCAAAGTCCGTAAGGTCGGTAGTGAATATCGCTCTTCCATCGAGGTGATTTACCTGATGATCGGTTCGATACTCGACTTCCTCCCGGCAAAGAGCCCTCACGCCGAACTGGAACAACCGGCAACCGAATTCCTCCAGGGCCCGCCGCATAACACAGGCATGACTGTACGGCGAACCTTCGTAGCTGTCGCGCAGGTCGGCATGGGCATCTACCTGGATAATACCGATGGGTTTGGAATTTTTCCCTGCAAGAGCTCTGATTGGTGCGAGACTTACAGTATGCTCACCGCCGAGCACTACGGGAATTTTACCGCGGGCCGCAACCGCCATTACAGTATCTTCAATGTTCTTGAGAATAGCCGCGATATCACCCGAGCAGTCAACAAAAGAGGTAGTGTTGATCCCGGCTATAAGCGGCTCTGAAAGACCATCCCAACGTTCAAGCTGTTGTGATGCATTCAGGATGGCAGCAGGTCCCCGGGACGTGCCGCCGCCAAAGGATACGGTTTGCTCCAGCGGCACAGGAATTACATGAAAAAGGGCATCAGGACTCTGCGTTCCTGACTCCGGCTCCAATTCTGACTCGAGAAAACCTGGATAATCCGTCTGCACAATCATATTCTCCTACGACAACCTGTTTTTAAAATCTTCATAACCGAAAGATCGAACACATTCGTAGCTGTCGTGTTTCGGTTCATAAATGTAAATGGACGGTAAGCCAACCCCGTTAAACGTGTTGTTTTTTACCATGGTATAAATGGCCATGTCGGTAAAAATCAAGCGATCCCCAACTGCGAGCGGTTGATCGAAAGAATAAATCCCAGCCACGTCCCCGGCCAGACATGAAAGTCCACCGATCCGGTAGGAAAATGCTTTCTCTCCGGCTTCACCGGAGCCGATGATATGCGGCCGATACGGCATTTCGAGGACATCCGGCATATGAGCCGGTACCGAAGAATCCATGATAGCAATATCCATATCCGCCCGTGTCACATCAAGAACCGTACTGACCAAATAACCACAGTTGAGCGCCACCGCTTCCCCGGGTTCGAGGTACACCTGGACTCCCCATTTTGCTTTGAAAGCATTTATGACCCGAATCAGCCGCTCAAGGTCATAGTCGGGCCGGGTTATATGATGACCGCCGCCAAAGTTAACGTAGCGCATCCGGGGAATCAACTCGCCAAACCGTTCCTCCACTGCGGCAACGGTACGTTCCAGGCAATCGGCATCCTGCTCGCACAGGTTGTGCCAGTGCAGTCCCGTCACTCCTTCCAGCAGCTCTTCCTGCAGTTGATCCCGACGAATCCCGAGCCGTGATCCCGGCGCGCAGGGATCATACATTTCGACTGCTCCCTCGCTGTGTTCCGGGTTGATGCGAATCCCGAGCTCGATCTCTTTGCCGGATCGGACGATATGTTCCGTAATCATCGGCTTGAATCGCTCGAGCTGGGAACAGGAGTTAAAGAGAATATGGTCTGAGGTCAGGCAAAAATCTTCCATATCCGCTTCTGAATAAGCAGCACCGAAAGTATGGACCTCCTTGCCAAATTCCTCGAATCCCAGACGCGCCTCATGCGGAGAGCTGGCGCAGACCCCATCGAGAGTTTCGGCAATAAGCGGAAACAACCTGAACATGGAAAAACATTTCAGCGCCAGCAGGATCTTGCAGCCGGTTCGTGCCTTTACATCGGCCAGAATTTTCAGGTTCTGCCGCAGCAACCCCACATCCATCAGATAGCTGGGAGTGTTCAACCGCGCAGGATCAAAACGATATTCAGTACGTCCGTTCATTACAGCTCAACAGCCGTCCACGGCAGTCCGTAGCGATTAAGGGCGTCCATAAAGGGATCGGGATCGAACTGTTCCATATGCCAGACGCCGGGCCGGTGCCAGTTTTTTTCCAGCATTAATTTCGCACCGATCATGGCGGGCACCCCTGTCGTATAGCTGATTGCCTGGGAACCCACTTCCCGGTAGGCCTCTTCGTGGCTGCAGATGTTATAGACGTAGAGTTTTTTCTCCTTGCCGTCTTTTATGCCTTTTAAAACGCAGCCGATACAGGTTTTTCCTTTAGTCAGCGGACCAAGGGAAGAAGGTTCCGGCAGCACTTTTTTCAAAAACTGAATGGGAACAATCTGCTGACCGTTAAAATCGACGGGATCGATTCGAGTCATACCGACATTTTCAAGTACCCGCAAATGCGTCAGATACTGCTCGCCAAAGGTCATCCAGAATCGTGCCCTTTTCAATCCGCGCAGGTGCATGACCAAAGATTCCAGTTCTTCATGGTACATCAGGAAACATTTCTTCGGGCCGATACCATCCGGGAAGTCATAGTTCATCGACCAGGAAAGTGGATCGGTCTCTACCCATTCCCCGTGCTCCCAATAACGGCCGCGCTGGGTGATCTCGCGGATATTTATTTCCGGATTGAAATTGGTGGCAAATGCCTGCCCATGATCACCGGCATTGCAATCAATGATATCCAGTTCATGGATTTCGTCAAAGTGATGTTTTTGGGCCCAGGCACAGAACACATTGGTTACGCCCGGATCAAAACCCGATCCGAGCAGGGCCATGAGACCTGCCTTTTCAAAACGTTCCCGGTAGGCCCATTGCCATTTATACTCAAATTTGGCAACATCCGGCGGCTCGTAATTGGCCGTATCCAGATAATCAATGCCGGTTTCAAGACAAGCGTCCATCAAAGCGAGATCCTGATACGGCAGCGCCAGGTTAACCAGCAAATCCGGCTGCACCTCTTTGATCAGTGCCACGGTCTCGGCCACATTATCGGCATCGAGCTGACGTACTTCAATTATTCTGCCGGTTCGCTCTTTTATGCTTGCGGCAATCGCCTCGCATTTAGCAAGCGTTCTACTGGCAAGTACAATCTCCGAAAAGCTGTCCGCAAGAAAAGCACACTTATGCGCAGTCACACCGGCAACCCCGCCTGCACCGATAATTAACACCTTCGCCATCACAACCTCCAAATTAATTTCCGATTTCCATTCATTGCCTGCTCATTCTCTGCCAACTCTCTCATACTATCGTTCAAAATAAGTATACCCGCGTAGACCGGCTTCGTATGCCTGCATGACCTCTTTACGTTCAAGAGGTGAAATCAGGCCTTGCTTCACGGCGGTTTCTGCGGTTTTTCGAAACTTCATGAGCAGCCGTTTGGGATCATACTCCACATAGGAGAGAATATCGGCAACGGTATCGCCTTCAAGTTCTCCGGAAAAATCAAATTTTCCGTTCTGATGCAGGCTCACCGTCACCACGTTGGTATCTCCCAGCAGGTTATGAAGATCGCCCAGGGTTTCCTGATAGGCACCGACCAGAAATACACCAAGATAGTATTCTTCCGATTCCTTTAATTCATGGAGCGGCAGAAAACGTTTAGCGCCAAAGCGATCGACAAAACGATCGATCTTACCGTCACAGTCACAGGTGATATCGGCAATGATGGCGTTTCGCGTAGGTTTTTCGTTAAGCCTATGAATGGGCATAACCGGGAAGAGCTGGTCAATTGCCCAGCTGTCGGGAAGCGACTGAAACAGGCTGAAATTGCAATAATAGATATCGGCCAGCAGCCGCTCGATCTCATTGATATCAGCCGGGGGATTTTTCATTTCCTTTGCAGTCTTTAAAATCCGGTTCAGGATTGTCCAGAACAGGTTTTCCGCAAGTGATCTTTCCCTTAGGGTTATCTGGCCGCGATTAAAAAACTGGCGAACTTCATCACGATAGTAAATGGCATCGTTCAGAGTCTCCTGGAGATTACGGATCGAAAGATTTTTAAGCGACTCCATCATATTTATCAGTGGAGAGGGGCCGTCTTCCGATAACTCTTCCGGCAGCGATTCCGGTTCAAATATCGTCTTATCGAGAACATTAAAAAGGAGAACGGAATAGTATGCAACAAGTGCCCGTCCGGTTTCGGTGATGATTGTCGGATGAGGTATCTCCTCCTCGTCGAGTGTGGTCATGACCGCCTCAATAATATCGGTGCAATACTCGTTCAAGGTATAGTTTCGGCTGCTTAAAAAATTAGACTGAGAACCGTCATAGTCAACTGCAAGCCCGCCGCCAAGATCGAGATACTGCATGGCTGCCCCTTCTTTAACCAGTCCGGCATAAACCCGGCAGGCTTCGCCCACTGCAGTACGAATCTCCCGGATATTGGAAATCTGCGAACCGAGGTGATAATGAACCATCTGCAGGCAATCGAGCATATTTTCCTCTTTCAGAAGGTCGACTGCGTTAATCAGCTGAGTGGTATTCAGGCCGAAAATGGATCGCTCTCCGCCCGATTCCGACCAATGTCCCCCGCCTTGGGTTGCAAGTTTGATCCTCACCCCCAGTACCGGTTTGGCACCGAGCGCCCGGGATCGTTCGATGATCAAAGGTAGTTCACTGGACATTTCCACGACCAGAATACACCGAAAGCCCAGTTTCACAGCGTGCAAGGCAAGATCGACAAATTCTTCATCTTTATAACCGTTGCAGATAAGAGGTGCTTTTTTATCCTTCATCATCCCCATGGCTGCAATCAGCTCGGCTTTACTCCCGGCCTCGAGTCCATGATGATACGGTGCACCATAGTGAACCATCGCATCGATCACCTGTTTCTGCTGGTTGACCTTTATCGGATATGCCCCAAGAAAATTGCCTTGATAGCCAAGGTCCTTCATTGCAGCGATAAAAGTTTCATTGAGATCGGAGATCTGAGCATCAAGGATATTTTCTATCCGCAGCAGTACAGGCATATCAAGGCCGCGTTCTTTTAAACCTTCCACAATTTCCGGAATCGAAACTGCTCGATCAGCGGCTTTGGGGGAGGGCTGAACCAGCATATCCCCTTTCTCGGAGACTCTGAAATATCCACCGCTCCATTCAGCTACCCGGTACAACTCCGAAGACTTTTCAACCGTCCATCGTTCAAAAATATCGGTCAATTTTTCCACCATTTAACAAAAACACTGAAACATATTTCAGCAAAAGAAATCATAAAAACAGCACAATACAGTTATTACTTATACTGTTTCTCCCTAGCCGATAAGGCTCCGAACGGCATAAACTACCCGTTCTTTCACCAGGAGGCAAACTCTATAAACTACAAGAAAAAAATCGTATCCGTCAACCAATTCATTCCAAAATGTGTACAACTCTCAACTCTGTAAATAGCAAAATATAAACAGATTACTTTATATCAATAAATATATCCGGCAAGGTCTGCGAGGATAATTTGCGAAGCATTGCATTGATTTTGCTTTACCTCTGCAAAAATTGGTGGAGAAAGAACATGGGCGGGTTTATAATCTGCCCCCTATATCCTTGCATTACCTTAAGTAATGGGTTGTTTGATTTGCAGCTTTACTTCCAATCGCCAATAGTTATAATCGTGCACTGTTATTTCAAAATTAAGTTCATATTCGGAATACTTTAAATTTTCATATATCTGGTAAATAAAATGGTCAAAAAGAAGGCTGCCGGCGGATCCGGCAAAACTGTTGCTAAACTAAAACAAAAGACTGCAGCAAAGCAGGAAATAGACAAACAACCGATGATCAAGGCTATGGTCTGGTATAAAGAAGAGCATTACGCGCAACTTCTCTCCCTGTTCGACGATGCCGAACTGCTGCCGCTTACTTATCAGCACTGGCTTGCCCGCGCCGAAGAAAAAAAAGCGGAAGTCGAAGCAGGCGGAAACCAGGTGATCAAGGTCTTCATCGATCCGGAAACCTTCCCTGAATGGTGCAGCAATAAGAATCTGCCAATGGATGCAAACTCACGATCCACGCTGGCAATCGAGGTTGCCAAGGCTCAATCATTCACACTGTAAAAGCAGCCTTCAGGAACTCCTGTTCAGTTCAGAACAAAGGCCGCATAAAGGGACCGTACGGCGTTTTCATAATCATCGGCACTGATACCGATGATGACATTCATTTCCGAAGCTCCCTGATTGATGATTCGAACATTAATGCCTGCATCTTTCAGGGCGCCGAATATTTTTGCTGCAATTCCTACGGTATGCACCATCCCCTCTCCGACCATGGCGATCAGGGCCAGGTTTTTTTCAACATATAATTTGTCGGGTTCCAGCTGACGGCGAATTTCCTCAAGAACAATTTCTTCCACCGGGTGAAATTGGGTTTGTTCGATAATTACACTGATTGTATCGATACTCGACGGGCATTGTTCAAAACTGACGCCCTGCTCGCTGAGGATTCCGAGCAGACGATGAGCAAAACCCACCTCTTTATTCATCAGAGTTTTTTCCAGACAAATCATCGAGAAATCTTTACGACCCGCAATTCCGGCGATCTCGGTTGAAGAGAGCGTCTCTTCGCTTAATCGGGGAGTGATAAGAGTACCCGCATCGTCAGGATGGTTGGTGTTTTTGATGCGGATCGGGATATCTGCTTCCCGAAGCGGCAACATAGCTTCGTCATGAAAGACCGAAGCACCCATATAGGACATTTCCCGGATTTCCCGAAAAGTTATCTCTTCAATGGTTTTAGGATTCTCGACAATGCGTGGATCGGCCATTAGGATACCTGAGGTATCGGTCCAGTTCTCATAGAGCAAAGCCCCTGCAGCTCTTGCAGCAATGGCCCCCGATACATCCGAGCCGCCGCGGGAAAAGGTTTTCACTTCCCCATTGGTGTCGCGACCATAAAATCCTGCCATGACATAGATTGTTGTCGGATCCGACAACCGGTCGCCCAATGCCTTGTAGCTCTGCGGATCGATCATCCCGTTGGCCCGGATAAGGAGATATTCGGCGGGATCAATAAATTCAGCTTCCAAATATTCGGCTATAAGTTTGGCTGAGAAATATTCCCCGCGGGAAGCTGTATAATCCCGGCCGCATCCATCGATAATTTCTTTACCGAACCGGTCTATTTCATCAGGCACCCTTGAATTCAACTGCAATTCACTTGAGATCTCTGTAAAACGGTCGCGAATAAGACCGAATGGTTCACTGATGTCTGTCAACATTGCCGCCATATCATGACAGAGGTAAAGGAGATCGGTAATTTTCGCTTCCGAAGGCTGCCTTTTACCAGGAGCCGACACTATGACGATTTTGCGTCTGAAATCAGCCTCAAGTATTCTTTTCACTTTGCTTATTTGACTGCTGTCAGCCACACTCGAACCGCCAAATTTTGCAACAATCCTTTCCATCTCTTTTCCTATATTACTTTATTCTTCTCACGTGCTGTCAAAGCGTTTAAATAGACGAACTCGTAAAAACTAAAAATTTCAGATGGCTACTCCATCAGATATTGAAAACAAGAATTCCTCCCTGGTGCAACGCATTCAGACCTATAGCAACACCCAGGATCATGATAATGCCGGCTGTAAAAATCGGCAGGCGCTTGATCCACCCGACACCGGAACCAAATCGCTCCAGACGGCTGGAGGCGGTAACCGTTAACACACCTATAAGAATAAGTACAGCAGCAAGACCAAGGCTGAAACTCAGAATGAGCATAAGTCCGGTACCGATGCGGTTGACGGCGACGGCAAACAGCAGGATTACAATAGCACTGGGGCAAGGCACCAGCCCACCGGCCACACCTAAGGAGATAATCTCCTTTAATGAGTGGCTACTTTCGGATCCATCGCTTCGGCTTTTGTGAGAGGGAACATGGCTATGTCCATGATCGTGATCGTGGCCATGATGATGGTCGTGATGATCATGACTGCGATGATCGTCATTGTTTGAAACAAGCGCCATTCTGGCCAGCAGAAAATAGCCGGTGAAAAAGATCAAAGCACCGGAGGCAACCCCAAGCCACGGATAGATATCCTCTGAAAGGGTATAATGGGAAAGCACCAGTGCTGCAACGCCAAGAATTATAACGGACATGACGTGGGTCACCGTCACCACTCCTCCCAGATGAACCGCATCAATCACCCGGCCTCTTGTGCCGACCAGATAGGCGGCGACCATGGCTTTGCCGTGACCGGGGCTGAGGGCATGCAGCGCCCCAAGAACAAAGGCAGTTATCAGACCGGCAAGATAGAGCTTCACTCCTCCGCGCCCGTCCTTTAAAAAAGCTATCATCGAATCGGTTTCGGCTTCGATATTCTTCTCATTATCAGACGAAGGACGGGGTTCCGGAGAGGCTTGAAAGCTGGTGGGAAGCACCCCGTCCGCACCTGGAATTGCCCTGTTTTTAGCCGACAAATCAAGCACAAGCTCCCGGCCGTCGTCCGCCAGGGTCATGGGGCCTGTTTTATCCAGTACATTGACCACATAATTAAGCCGGTTCTTTTCCCCTGGCTTGAAATTATTGTCGATTATCCGCAGAAATCCATCCGGCACCCCTCCCTCTTCCATCAGGGAGACATGCCAGACGAACTTGGTGTTCACGCCCTTTTTGAAATCTCCGGCATCCTCCAGGCTCAACCGTCGGTCAAGTTCCTTTAATTCCAGATCCCTTGTGCCCAGCTTGCAGCTGATATTCGGGAAGAAAAGTTGATGTGCACGGTCCAGAAAGGCCTTTTGTTCAGCCTCATCCAGAATACCGTTGAAATCCTTGTCCGGATGGAGAGTGAGTACGCTTTCCGATCCGAAATGGGTATTATATTCAATGAGAATAGCGTTCGTGAGATCCGATACCACAGTCTTCTGCAGCACTTCGCCGAAAGGATGGGCACTGACCGGCAGAGCGCTGAAAAAGGAACATACAAGGGCAAACAAGAATATTGCGGAATAGAAGTTATGTCTCTTCAAAATAACGCCACCTCGCTGTTATATTTAGAAACTCAAAACGACGGATTCAGGCTATAAAATATATGGATCTTCCGGCAGAAAGATACCTTTTATTCAATCCAGCTCAAGTCTTAACCGGAAACAAAATTTTGCAAAAAAACAACCAATCTCCAATTAACCCAATAATTTATGGCAATGCAAGGATGTAGGGGCGCGGTTCTAAACCCGCCCATATTGGATCCCGAGGACGGGTTTAGAATAGAATTTCGAATTTCAATTTTGTGACACATCAGCAATTACATCTCTTTTCCCACATCCCGGACCATTAATAATACTTTTACCGCCCGACACCGGCAGGACTTCAATCTGAGTACTGATCCTCTCCTGCAATCCCGGCACATGGGAAATAATCCCGATAAGCTTACCATCCTGCTGCAAACCGGCAAGATTCTCCAAAGCAGTTTCCAAAGTTTCTTCGTCCAGGGTGCCAAACCCTTCATCAAGAAATAATGAATCGACCCGAACCTTGCGGCTGGCCATTTTGGAAAGACCGAGAGCCAGCGAGAGACTGACGATAAAGCTCTCACCACCGGACAGGTTTTTGGTGGATCGAATTTCACCGGCCTGATAATTATCGACCACATTAAGCTCCAATGGCTGGCCATCATCACGTATCAATAAATACCGGTCGGTCATTTTTATAAGCTGCCTGTTGGCATGGGAAACCATCAATTCAAAGGTAAGTCCCTGGGCAAAGTTTCTATATTTTTTCCCATCCGAAGAGCCGATCATAGCATGCAGTTTATCCCACCGCAGGCATTCACTTTTCTGGGCCTCAATGAGATTTTGTTTGGCAGCAATTTTTGCCTGAGCGTCCTTGTTGTCAGCTAATTTCTGTTTGATGGCTCCAATGGTCTCAGCGATTTCTTTCAATGAACGTTCAAGCTCAGCGCGTACTTTGGTGAGATCTTCAAGAGAGCTCGTCGTTGCCTGCTTTTCCAGCTCTTCCGCCAGACGAATTTCCCGATCTTTTTTCCGGGACAGAATATCCGCCTGCTTTTCAGCAATTTCCTGTGCCCGCAGCCGCAAGTGAGTTCGTTCTTCCGCAGTAAGCCGGTTGGCTACAAATGCCTGTTCACTGACAAATCCTGCTTGCTTGCAAGCTTCTGCAAAATTCGTTTCCAGAGAATCCAGCACAGGCTTTCTTTTAGCAATATTTTCCAGAAGCGAGCCAATACGGGTCTTTGTCTCGCTCAACTGCTGCTGCAACAGATCACGGGCATCTCTGGCAATTTTCTCCGATTGTTCTGCAGCAAAAACCCTTTTCTCAAGGCGAGTTTCTTCTTCATCGGGGTTCTTTGATCCATAAATGTCTCTGCGATCAGCTGCCAGCTGCTCACCCTCTTTGATCTGCACAGCAAAAACGGTCTGACCTTGTCTGAGTGATTGAGCAAGAGTTTCAAGAATTCCATCCAGCCGCTTTATATCGGCACTCATGCCGTGATTCTCTCTCTCAATTTCTATTTTTTTTGCCTGATACTCCTGCCATCGCCTAAAACGATTTTGTAATGATGTGAGAATAGAGGTGATATTTTTTTCCGGGAACTGTTGTATGCCAAAAGACTGGAGACGAGACAACGCCGTTTCCTGAAGGAGAGCATAACGCTCAGCAATCAACGTGTGTTCGTCAACAGCTCGCTGTAAACCTCTTTCCGCTTCCTCTTTTTTATACACAGCCTGAGCAAGATTTTTTTCGGTTTCAGCCAATTGAACAGCAGTTGTTTTTTCCTCTTTTTCAAGCACTTGGAGAGAATTTTCCAAATGCTCCGCATTCTTGATAAAGGATGCAAGTTCATTTACCCGTTTTTCCGTTGCGTCAATTTCAGGGACATTGCCTTCGGCAAATGGATGTCCGGTTGCACCGCATAAAGGACATGGTTTCCCATCTTCAAGCCTCTTTCTTTCCGTTTCCAGATCAGCTATCTTCCGTAGAAAGGACATCTCCCGCAGCAAAGAATCATATTCCGCCCGATATTCACGAAGCAGACGATTTTGCAGATGATTTGCTAATTTCTCTTTAGCATCCAGCACGCCTTTGCTTGCTGCATCATGGTCGACTTTTCGGGCGGCAAAGAGCTCTTGCCCCTTGTTATGAAGTTTTACATTATCCGCCGCCAGTTTTTGCGCACTTGCAACCAGATTTTTTTTGGCGGTCAATTCTTCAGCAATCGACTGCAGATTGTTTACCTGCTCAGTTATTCCGGCAAGTTGGGCGGTGAGCAGTTCATCATGACTATTGCCGGCAAGGTATTCCTGAACCTGTTGAAGTTTTTTCAGATTGGCTTCGAGTTGTTCAGAAAGCTTACTGCGATCCGCCTTCGTTTTGGCAATCTGCTCTTCGACTTTCTTGCATTCATCACTTTTTGCCTGTGCTTCTTTTCTCTTTTCTGAAAGTTGAAAATCCAATGCCCGGATTTTTTTGATGAGCGGTCCTTCCGCCTTCTGCTCCTCTTTTGTCTTGAAAGTTAATGCGACAGCTTTCTGCAGGATTTCTTCATTTTTAGCCAGTGCCAAAACCCTCGGCGGCAACTGACCCTCATAATTTTTCAGATCGCTTCGATCATCTTTTTGCTGCTTTCTTAAAGATGACAAAGCAGCAAACTCACCATCCAGCTCTGCTGCTTTTTCTGCTTGATGGAGTTTCTCATGCTCGGGTTTAAAGGATGCAATGCTTTCTGAAATGGTGGTCAATTCTTTCTCGATACCGGTCAATTCACCCCGCAGGGCATCAATTCCAGTCAACCATCCGATTGCTTTGGTGACGTGCTGGTGTTTTTCAAACAGACCTTTTTCCGAGCTGATTTTCTCGTTAAGCTCATTTGCTATCAAGGCTTCCTGCTCTTCATTTAAGATGACAATCCCGGCAGTTTCCGCCTGCAACAAGCTCAGCTTCTCCAGCTCTTCCCGCTGACGCTCATGGACTTTTTTGGATATCTCGCTATAGATTTCCGTTCCGGTTATCTGTTCCAGAATAGGCGCCCGCTCATCGGCTGACGCCTGTAGAAACGAGGCAAAATCGCCCTGTGCCAATAAAATAGATCGGGTAAACCGCTTAAAATCCATCCCGGTCTTTTCTTCGACTACTGCGGCCACATCTCTTTTTTTCGATTCAAGAATCTGGCCGCTGACGGCATCGGCTATCTCATGTTTTGAATCTGCCAGTTTCCCATCGGCCTTTTTATACGCCCTGTGCTGGCTCCAGTGACAACGGAATGTGCCCGCCTGCGACTCAAAAGTAACCTCCGCATAACATTCACCTGTCTGCCGGGACATGATTTCGTTGCCGCTCATGGTTATCTTTCCAAGGCGTGGCGTTTCCCCGTAAAGAGCAAGACAGACAGCATCCAGTATCGTTGATTTTCCTGCACCTGTCGGCCCGGTAATAGCAAAAATCCCGGTGGAAATATATTCAGGTGAAGTAAAGTCGATCATCCACTTGCCATAAAGCGAGTTCAGGTTCTGAAATCGCAGGCTCAGTATTTTCATGCGGAATTTTTATCCTCATGAAAAAGATCATTGATCACTTCATTATAGGTCTGAATCATTCCCGGGCGTTCCTTAGCCGGCACATCGAAGGCATCGAGACAGCGGACAAAAACATCTTGTGCATCAAGGTCATCCAAGGTCTCATCATCATTTATTCTGCTGATCACCCTGTCAGTGAGCATCCTGTTTTTTATGCGCCTGATCTCCATGGCTGTTCCGCTTAACGCATCTTCCATCAGCTCCCTCAGATTGCCGACAAAATCGGAACCGGTATAGACGATTTCAAGCCAGGCATTACTTTTCAGCTGCTTGAGTTCATCAATTCTTTCGGCTATCACCTGAAGCGATCCGGATATTCTCTCCAGCACTTGAAAACATGGAATCGGAAGCTCGGCGATTATCCTGTCATGGGCATCCAGGTCAACCAGAATTACTTTTTTCTCCTGATTTGCCTCCCCGAACCCCATAGGAATCGGCGAGCCGCAATAACGTATATGGTCTTTCGCCGCAACCCGTTGAGCTACATGAAGGTGTCCCAAAGCAAGATAATCGACACAGGCGGGAAAAACATCCGCATGTATATGAGCCAAAGATCCGATATAAAGATCCCTCACCCCGTCCCCCTCAATAACTTTTCCTCCGGCAGTAAAAAGATGGCCCAAGGCGACGATGGGGATGTCGCCAAATAGTTTTTTCTTTTGTTCGGCGATGGCGCAGACATCAGCGTAATGATTGCGGAGCCCTTCTATCAGCTTAAAGCTTTTATCCTCAAGGGTTTCTCCCGCCTCAACGGTGCGAATATCCTTGTCTCTCAGGTAGGGAATTGCACAGACAATGGCCTCGGGTTTATTCAGTTTATCCATCAGGACGATAACTTCATCTTCCGGATGTTCAGTCATTGCACCGATCACATGGACATTCAGCGTGCGAAGCAGCTCTTTGGGTGCATTCAGAAAAGTTGGCGAGTCGTGATTTCCTGCAATTACAACGATATTCCGGCAACAGGAATTTGCCACCTTGCACAAAAAACGATAATACAAGGTCTGCGCCTGGTTGCTCGGGGTGCTGGTATCAAAGATATCACCAACAACCAGCAGCGCGTCGACACACTGCTCTTCTATCTGTTCAGCCAGCCAGTCAAGGAACTCGGCAAACTCCTCATAACGCCTGCGGCCATAAAGCGACCGGCCAAGATGCCAGTCTGATGTGTGGAGGAATTTCATAGGTTTGATATAATCAAATTAAACTCACTGCTTAACAAAATTGAATCGTATGTTGCGATATTATCAATTGATTTTCCATAAAGCGATGGCTAAGACAAGTATTTATTGGTAGATGAAGATTTTTAACGATGCGATCAACCTTGGTCTGAACAGTTAGCCCTACCCGATATGACGATTTTTTCTCGGCAGGAACAACTTCATAAACCATCCACTTGACCAATTTGCCGGTCTTTATAAGAGAGCGCGGCTCCAGTAGAACTTCGCAATGAAAGAAAGATTGTGATTTATGAGTGACAAAAAGAAAAAACTAACTGCCGAAGAAAAAGCAAAAAAGAAGCAACGACAGAAAGAATGATGCCCAAATACAAGCCCTCCCCCTATGAACAAGGCCAATTTTCTTGGATAAACAAAATACAGCAAGGCACTTTCGAATACACTCTAAATTATTTATAGTCAGGAAACTGATTTTTACACTACTGGACAGGTTGTTCTTCATTCTCAGACCAATATTAAAATCATGACGAAATCAGCATACAGCACACTTCTTTTTGCATTATTTTCCCTTATTTTGTTCGGTTCGACACTATCACATGCCGAAACAATTGGCCTGTTGTCGGCAATGCCTGAAGAACTTGAAGATTTAAAGGCTCAAATCACAAACAAAC
>JBARUR010000033.1:0-20885 GCA_049645845.1 Desulforhopalus sp.
GGTTTCCCCTGCACATCATCCGAGAAATCAGGTCGGCAGTGGGCAAAGATTTTATAATTATTTTCAGGCTTTCGATGCTTGATCTGGTCAAAGGCGGTTCTACGTGGGACGAAATCGTCCAACTGGCCAAGGAAATCGAACAGGCGGGAGCCACCATTATCAACACAGGTATCGGTTGGCATGAAGCCAGGGTACCGACCATTGCAACAATGGTTCCCCGGGCGGCCTTTGTCTGGGTGACAAAACGACTGATGGGAGCAGTGCAAATTCCTCTGGTGACCACCAATCGTATAAATATGCCTGATGTGGCGGAAACCATTCTGGTCGATGGATGTGCAGATATGATCAGCATGGCCAGGCCATTTCTTGCCGACCCCGAATGGGTAAACAAGGCAAAGGAAGGACGAGTCGAGGAGATAAATACCTGTATTGCCTGCAATCAGGCCTGTCTTGATCAGATATTTTCAAGGCAGACAGCTACCTGCCTGGTCAATCCCAGGGCCTGCCGGGAGACAATTAAACCTTTTGTTAAAGCTACGATATCAAAAAAAGTAGCAGTGGTCGGTGGCGGTCCTGCCGGTCTGGCCTGTGCCACAACCGCTGCTGCACGGGGTCATGCCGTGACACTTTTTGAGGCAACTGCGGAGATAGGCGGACAGTTTCGATTGGCTAGGCAAATTCCCGGTAAAGACGAGTTCGCCGAGACACTGAGATACTATAACAATCAGCTCAGCCTTCACAACGTTGATGTACGATTAAATACAAAACCAACGCCGTCCGATCTAAAAGATTTCGATGAAATTGTGATCAGCACCGGTGTGGTCCCCAGAACAATCCTGCTCGAAGGTGGAAATAGTAACAAAATCTCCCTCTACAACGAGGTTCTCACCGGACGAAAACATATCGGCGAGCGGGTCGCGATCATCGGTGCAGGCGGAATTGGTTTTGATATGGCCACCTACCTGCTCCATGGACAATCCGATCCCGATAGTATTGAAAAATTCATGGCCGAATGGGGAGTAGACATGGACTACGCTGCGGATGGCGGATTAGGTGAAGTCCAAAAACCGGTCCCGGCCAGACAGATATTTCTACTCCAGCGTAAAAAAACCAAGCCGGGCGTCGGATTGGGGAAAACAACCGGCTGGATTCATAGATCGGTACTCAAGAAAAATGATGTAAAAATGCTTAATGGCGTGGAATATCTTGCCATAAGCGATCAAGGGCTGCTCATTCGTCACAACGGAGAGGAACAACTGCTGGAGGTCGATGATGTTGTCATTTGCGCCGGTCAGCTTTCGGAACTGGAACTGGCAGGCGAGCTTGATGGCCAGGGCATTTCCTATCATATTATCGGCGGCGCTCTCAAGGCGGGGGAACTGGATGCCAAACGGGCTATCGCGCAGGGAATGGAAGTAGCTGACGCCATGTGATAACGCCGTAAAAACTCTTTATATGCTTCGTTGAACCCTGTGGTTTTTGAGTTGCTATATCAACGGGTAAGAACGCTCAATAGTATGTTGTGCACCTTTTGGAGTCAGCCTGCTTCTGTATAGATGGAAGTTCTCAACCGGAAATTCAGACGATTGAAAAAAGGCATTGCCGGCCAGGAAATGCTGCAGGTCATGGATCGGGCTGTTTCGTAATCTGGCGAGGGTGAGATGAGGAGTATATCTTTTTTTGTCCCGTGGAATATTGAGAACAGCGAGCGCTCTGTCAATGGCGTTGCGAAGCGCAGTTGTTCGTTCCACCTGTTCCAGTCCAGCCCAAAGAACCCGGGGAATCCCACGAGGCGGGAAGATACCTACCCCTTTTAAGGACAGTGAAAAGCTTGGCAGAAATATCTCTTTCAGTGCATCCTGAATATCAAGAAATTTAGTTCCCTCAACCTCTCCGATAAATTTCAGGGTGAGATGGAGTTGGTCTACCGGAACAGGTCGTGCATTTGGGATCGATCTCCCCATTCCTGCAACTTCCATTCGAATAGCTTCGGGGATGTCTATGGCGATGAACAGGCGTATCATTGACATATTACCTCGGGTTGCCTAACTTTATTACTCTCTGAATTACCTTCTTAGGGTGAAAATGTAACAATCCCTCACCAGTTTGCAAATATGGAACGAGGAAAGAGGAAGAGGATATGAAAATAGATAAGAGCCGTACGACGATTCTCAATGAAGGCAATGAAGAAACAAAACGACAGGAGATATTAGAGTATTTCCAAAAAACTTTTGATCTGGACGAGCAACTGTACGACCACCTGGCCAGGGATGAAAGTTTCTATCTTCGGGCAGAACCTCTCAGGCATCCGCTGATTTTTTATTTCGGACATACCGCTACTTTTTATATCAATAAGTTGAATATTGCCAGGATAGTCGATCATCGGATCAATGGTGATTTCGAATCGATGTTTGCCATTGGTGTGGATGAAATGTCCTGGGATGATCTTAACGAGGAAAATTATAACTGGCCAAAGGTTGAAGGGGTTCGGGCATATCGCAAAGAGGTACGGGAGTTTGTAACCAGGCTTATTCGTGAGCTGCCCCTTTCGATGCCAATCACCTGGGACAATCCTTTCTGGGTAATCATGATGGGTATCGAGCATCAGCGGATTCATCTCGAAACATCCTCTGTCATTATTCGACGGCTGCCGATTGAGGAGGTTCGGCCTCTTGATGGCTGGGATGTATGCCCGATGCGGGGAGAAGCACCAAACAACAGTTTGCTGCCGGTTGCGGGTGGGAAAGTTGTCCTCGGCAAAATGAAAGACCAGCCCCTGTACGGCTGGGATAATGAGTTTGGCAAACATGAATTCGAAGTATGGGATTTTAAAGCATCAAGGATGCTGGTCTCAAACAAAGAGTTTTTAGAATTTGTCGAAGATAAAGGCTACGAAAAAGAGCAATACTGGACGGAAGAAGGACGAAAATGGGTTGAATTCAGCAAGGCCAGTCATCCTTTGTTCTGGATTAAAGATTCAGGAGAGTATCGGTTCAGATCTCTTTCTGCAATTATCGATATGGCATGGAACTGGCCGGTTGAGGTCAACTATCTTGAGGCGAAAGCTTTCTGCAACTGGCTGGCGGAGAAAAAAGGTAAAGCTATCCGGCTGCCGACTGAAGATGAATGGTATCGTTTGCACGAGCTGCATAATATACCGGATCAGCCATATTGGCAGGAGGCTCCGGGGAACATCAATATGGAATACTGGGCATCGTCCTGTCCGGTTGACCACTTCCAGTTTGGAGAATTCTTCGATATTATCGGTAATGTCTGGCAATGGACGGAAACTCCGATCAGCGGTTTTGATGGCTTTGAGGTCCATCCTTTCTACGATGATTTTTCTACACCCACCTTTGACACCCAGCATAATCTTATCAAAGGTGGTTCGTGGATTGCAACAGGCAATGAAGCTACCAAAGATTCCCGCTACGCTTTCAGGCGTCATTTTTTTCAGCATGCGGGGTTTCGATATGTTGAGACAGAGCAACCTCTTGAGATGCCGCAGGCGATGTATGAATCCGATGGAGCAGTTTCTCAGTATTGTGAGGCCCATTATGGCCGGACCTTTTTCAATGTTGCCAATTTCCCGGCTGCCTGCGCGGCCATATGTCTCGAACATATGGAGGGAAAACCGAAAAAGAGGGCTCTTGACCTGGGATGTTCCGTAGGGCGGGCCAGCTTTGAACTGGCCAGGGAATTTGATTTTGTTCACGGTCTTGATTTTTCTGCAAGGTTTATCAGGATTGCTTACCAGATGCAGGAAAAGGGGATGCTGAGATACGAGCTGCCGGAAGAAGGTGAAATTGTTTCCTACCACGAAAGGAGACTCTCCGATCTGAATCTTGCTGGATCCGCAGGCCGGGTGGAGTTTTATCAGGCTGATGCTCTTAATCTAAAACCGCAGTTTGCTGAATATGATCTTATACTCGCAGCCAACCTGCTTGACCGATTGTCAAAACCGGCAAAGTTTCTCAACACTATTCATGAAAGGCTAAATGATGGTGGACTTCTGGTCATTGCTTCGCCGTACACCTGGCTGGAGGAATTTACCAGCCGGGAAAACTGGATCGGAGGATTTAGAAAGGATGGCGAACCGTATTCTACCCTGGATGGTTTGCGAGATCACCTGAAGGCACACTTCACCCTCGCAGCTGACCCATGTGATGTAGAATTTGTAATCAGGGAAACAAGCCGAAAGTTTCAGCATTCCGTTAGCCAGGTAACAGTCTGGCGGAAAATATCAGTATAGGAAAGCAGGGAGGATAAAATATAACGCCCTAAAACCCAGATCATAGCCGGAGTAACAGAAGAGTGTCATGATAATCCTCCCGATTTGCCGGCACAGCATACAAGAGTACTATGGGAACTTCGAAAAACATAAAACTGGGCATCTTTATCCTGTCCGGCTCGGTCATCCTCCTTTTCATGCTGATCTATTTCACGGCACGAGATATGTTTAAGGAAACCGATACCTATTATGTTGCGTACAACAACCAGTCGGTAAGCGGCCTGGAAGTTGGAAGTCCTGTGACTTATCTTGGAATAGATATTGGCACAGTCGCCGATATCCAAATTGATCCCACAGATATCACCAGAATAGTTCTCAAACTTTCCGTGGAAACCGAAATTCCTATCAAAGAAGATGCCGTCGCAGACATTGTTACACGGAGTATTACCGGTATGAAAGCCATTGAAATTAAGAGTGGCACAAACGAAGCCGAGGTGCTTGCTCCATCATCTTATATAAGGCCTGGAAGAGGTTCTTTACCTGGGGAAATAAGTGATAAAGCAGAGATTATTGCAGATAAAATCGAGGATATATTAAATAATATCGAAAGGATGACTCGCCCTGACAGTCTAACCGGAATATCGGAAACATTAGATGATTTTGGCCAAATGGCCAACAGCGCCAACAAAGTATTCATGTTCCTCTATAATACTCTGGACCATAACGAAGATGAATTCGGAGTAACTATGGAGACAGTGGCTCAAATCATTGATTCTTTACTTTCCTTGAGCAGGGCTATGGAAAAAATCCTGGGAAAATTCAATGCAATGATTGATAAGGGGGAGATGGAAGGTATTGTCAACAATACTTATGAATTTTCCCGACAGCTGAGTGAGATAGAGATTGTTCGTCTTGGAGAGGAAATGACTGCTGTGGTGGATCATACCCAGCAAATGTTGAAAAAGGTAGAGGAGTTAATCGATCAAAACAGTAGCGATATGTTGGAAAGTCAACGTCTACTCAGATTGACGTTGCGCAATTTGAATGAAGCTTCAAGAAAGATCAAAGATAACCCTTCAGTGCTGATACGCAGAAGCGAAACTGAAAACCTTCCAGACAGGCGACTACAATAATATGAAGCCAAAAAAAAATACCAGCCTAAGTTTATATTTTATCTTAATATTATTAGTCTTAACAGGCTGCGGCAGCCCGCAGACCGAAATCAAAAAGTTTTATCTTATTGAACCTCCCTCGATTGAAGCGAAGGACAGCAGCAAGAGCGAGCCCGCCGTTAATGCTTGGTGTGAAGTGGCTGAAGTGGAAGTATATCCAGCATACTCGACTCGCCAAATTGTCTTTAGGGATGCATCGCATCAAATTCGGTATTTTGGTCATCATGAATGGGTTGAACGTCCAGCGGAGATACTTAAGCCATTGATTATCGATTATTTGTCCGCTCAAAATACCTTTGCACGAGTAGCAGGCAGTTTTTGGGATAAGGCGCCGGACTACCTTCTGAAAACCACTCTCTTCGCCCTCGAAGTGAGAGATTCCGATAATGAAAAACTTGAAGCACGTTTATATATCCGTTTTCAACTATTCGACATGCGGACCGGCACTGTCGTAATAATGCATACAGCCGATAAAAGATCAATTGTCGAGGATAACAGCATGAATCTGGCAGCCTCCGCCACGAGCACGATTTTTTATGATGAACTTGAAGTTTTTGCTGTGGAAATAAGAAAAGAACTCGCTGCAAACTAATGATTGGCTGTGACTAACCATCGGGCTGAAATAACGGATAATCTTACTCTGGAAGGAGAAGTTGTCTTTTTAAAAGGGACCGTAAACATAACCAGAGCGTCAGGTATTCTGCAAGCTGCCGAAGAAGTATTCAGTAAAAACAGAAAAACAGCTCTGACACTTAACCTGATCGATCTGGAAGATATCGACAGCGCCGGAGCCGCAGCTATTCATGCGCTGCCTGAAATAGCTGAGAAGTATGAGGTGGATTTACATTTCAAGAACGTCCGGAAAACAGTTCAGAGCCGGCTTGATCTTTTTAAACCCGTTATAGAAAAGACCACCAGGATTGTTTACAAGCACAATTTTATTTTTCGAGTTGGCCAATGGGCAGATGATTTTCTGCATGATTATGTAAAAGCCTTTCTCTCTCTTGCATCAGAAGTACTTTCCTGGTCATTTAAAGATCTTTTTCATAAAAAGCAGAGACGCAAAGGCGAAATTGTCAATCAGGCAATCATAATTGGTGTTAATGCCTTCCCAATCGTGATGTCAATGTCCTTTATTATCGGGCTTGTCATGGCTTTGCAATCATCGGCACAATTACGGAACTTCGGGGCCAATATTTACATTGTCGATCTCACTGTTATTGCCATGATGGCCGAAATGGGTCCCCTCATCACCGCCATTCTTGTGGCAGGTCGCAGTGGATCAGCTATTGCAGCCGAAATAGCCACCATGAAAGTGACTTCTGAAATTGATGCTTTACGAACAATGGGAATCCATCCCCTGCGTTTTATTGTCGTGCCTAAAATATACGGAAGTTTGATTACCATGCCTTTTCTGACAATTATGGCAAGCGTATCAGGGATTGTAGGCGGAGCCGTGGTGGCTTATTTTTATCTCGACATTACCCCTGCTATTTTCTTTAATCGCATCCCTGAAACCTTGTTCCAGAAAGATATATTCACAAGTCTTCTAAAGAGTATTGTCTTTGCCCTCATTATTGTAATAACGGGAGTATTTTTTGGTTTTAAAGTCGACAAAGGGGCTGAAGGGGTTGGCAAATCGACTACCAGTTCAGTCGTTGCAGCAATCAGCCTGGTCATAATTGCAGACAGTATTCTGGGGGTGATGCTCTATTAGACCGCATTTCTCATGAACATTGTGATGATTTTCAGAAATATTTGTCTTTTCAAGAGGTTCGATGTTTTTTCAATTTTCCTCTTACACCCCACAAGGAGGTACTCTTTTTAGTCCCCATGCTTTGTAGGGGACTTTTTACAGTGCCCGTGCTTTGCGGGTATAAGTGCCTTGGAGGTCACTTTAAGTTTCTAATTTTAAAGTATTCTCCCGATATCTTGTTTTTAAGAAAGGGTTTCTGAGTAAGGCACTAAACCAACACAATGTTCACCAAAGGTCAGTCCATGCGGCGCCATCTTCGTCAGTATTTTGCCAGTGAACATAGCCTACTATGGTTCACTACCAAAAACTTTGATGCTGACGCCGCCTGAACTGATGAAGAAATGCGGGCTAAACAAATTGAGGGAATTTTGATGAGTGAGAGGGAAATCATCCGGGTAAAAGGTCTGAACGCAACTTTTGGCGAAAAAGAAGTCTTAAAAGATGTATCTTTTTCTGTCCATCAGGGAGATGTAACAGTCATCCTCGGCGGCAGTGGTTCGGGTAAGAGCACGCTTTTAAAGAATCTGCTGGGGCTTTTTCCAGTCAGCCCCGGTACCATATCGGTTTTTGGAAGGGATATGGCAGAAATGAAGGAACAGCAGGAGCAGCAATATTACCTGAAACTCGGTGTATTATATCAAAATGGTGCTTTATTGAACTCCATGACTGTGGGTGAAAATGTGGCACTGCCCCTCGAACAGCACACCACACTGCCGCCATTTCTTATCGAAGATATGGTGCGTGTTAAACTTAGCCTGGTTAATCTGGAGGATGCTTACTACCTCTATCCTTCAGAACTTAGTGGTGGCATGTTGAAACGTGCTGCCCTGGCCAGAGCTATCATCATGGATCCTCCATTGCTGTATTGCGACGAACCGGGTTCAGGTCTCGACCCGATATCTCTTGCTGCTCTGGACGACCTCATATTAAACCTTCGCCACCAACTGGGGATGACCGTCCTGATGGTAACCCATTCAGTTTCCAGCATTTTACGTATAGCTGACAAAATACTTTTCGTAAAAGATGGTGTTATAGCCTTTGAAGGACCTTTAGAGGATGCTCGAAAATCAGAGATCCGCGACTTCAAGGATTTTTTCTCGATAGCTATGGGTAGGAAGACAGGGAAAAGATAGAGAATTCTGACGACGCTATTATTTTTTAATTGAGCAACGGAAATAGCACAATGCTCGCCTGTCCTCAGATCTGTAAACGTTCACCAGTGCTCCATAGGTGCATAAGCAGATCGACGTGCAGGTAAGCGCAGACTCCGATAGTTGTCCTATGCATGGCGTTCTGATCGTGTGCATATGGGCTGCTGGTGGACGTTTACGCTTCTTTAATGAACTGCGGTAATTATCCACCAATAGGTCACGATCGTTAAAATAAAAGCAAGCAGGGCTAAAAAACCATCATGAGCAATCAATGCAAGACCGAACGCGGCGAGAATAGTTCCGGCGGCTGATGCTGAAAAAGGTACAATTTCCATTATCGGCAGGCCGATGGCGATGATGAGGCAGATGAAGGCGATGAAGTAAATACTGATGCCTTGAATTAAAAAAGTCAGCCGCGGCTGAATCCAGCGGTCAACAAAAACCGCAGGAGGACGAAGCCATTCGAGTGACTTATAAAGTTTTTTCTGTTCCGTTGAACGATTCAGTAACCAGTGGGGCAGCCAAAAACTTTTCCTTCGAAAAAACAGCTGTACAGAAACTAACAGTATAAACAGGCCCATAGTTGTGGGCATGCCTGGAATCCCACTTAAGGGAGACGCGAGAATGATACCGACCATGAGCAGCAATGGCCCGAAAGACCTGCTTCCTATCTCTCTTACTATAACTTCGAGCGAGACACGCTCCTTACCTTCGGCGGCTTTTTCGATCCGATCAAACAGTTGTTCAAGATTATAGAGCTTTTCCGCCATATTGATCAAAGGATGATGATGTATGGTAAAAATGCATCTTGTTCCTGTTCAACAGGAATTTCGTCCGATACCGCCGGACTTTAGGTTTATGCACAAATGCCTTTTTTCGAAGGGAATTAGCCCGCATTATTCATCAGCTCCGGGGCAGCAAGGCCGCGGAGCTGATAATGATCTCTTTTATTATTTAATAATTCTTGGTTCCCCGTTTGTCAGGGGGATTAGAAGGTCATGCCGAGTCCAATACCGTAAACCCAACGTCCATCGTCAAAAGAATCATCTGCATCGTCTGCATCATCAAATAAAAACTGGTACTCGATCAACCCGTAAACAAAAGTTGTTTCATTCATAAAGAATTTGAGTCCTGCTTCCGGGCCGGCAATAAACTGTTCTTCAACACCATCACCATATAAGTATCCTAAACTAATACCTATTAATGGAACAAGTCTTCCTGAACCGAAATGATAATCGGCAACGAGTCTGGTAGAACCATTCCAATTGCTGCCGCCTAAATCCGAAAAAGAAATATCCTGACGGATGCCGCCTTGTAAACGGTCGGTAAAAAACTGTCCGACGCTAAACGATGTGTTTAATGCTGTGTTGTCGAAACTCTCGTCACTCGAACCCGAACCAACAATCGTGAATTCTCTTACTCCGGTTTGATAAGGATTTCCAGACTGCGCGAATGCGGAGACCGGTGCCATCAAAAGTGCTGCAGATGCAAGGTACAATGCTTTTTTCACGAACATGTCTCTTTCCTCCTTTTCGTTGTCTTTTCAAAGACTGTTTTAAAGGTAAATCTGCTCCTACTTGGAGCATGAAAAAAAATCCACCCTCTGACTTGCGATTTATATAACCAGTTATTTCCTGAGGGGCCTGCCACAGACTATCAGTATGCAATTAAGATGCCACCGTTGGCTGGTCCGGCTATTCTTCATTATGGGAAAAATTATTTTCCTTGAAGTTTCTAAACAAAATAAGGGTTAAAAAGTTTAAAAGGGACAATACCACTGCAATTTCAATTCGATCGTAAGCTACAGCCAGGCCAATACAGCCGGTGTTCCAGATACTTGCTGCAGAGGCAGTACCTTTAATCTTATCTTTATCTGTCAGTACAGCTCCACCGCCTATAAAACCAATACCGGTAATAATACCCTGGATGACCCTCGCCTGTGCATCATCATTTGCAAGCACTGATCTGCCGACCAATGTAAACCCGCAGGTAACCACTGCAACTAAAGGAAAAGTGCGCAGGCCGAAATGACGTTTGCTTTTTTCCCGATTCCACCCAAGAGGCAGAGCCAATACAAATGATATCAAAAGCCGCAGCAAATGATTGGCGATCTGATACCAATCAAATACAAAAAGCTCCGGAAGCTCCATTTTTATATTCTCCTAAAATGCAATCTGCATTCTCGTTTATTCAATAAAAAGCACATTAAATGCTCCGACGATATGCACTGACAAATCAATTGGCACTCGTCTCGTGCAGGGCAGCTGCCAAGCGAAAGAGAAGCATGAGTGAGAGATAAGCTAATGCAATGAGTCCCGAAATCAGAAGAAAGATAATGATAAAAACAGTAATTTTAAGGCGATGTTCGGGGTTGCTCCTTGGTCGTGCCGAGTTAAGTTGTTTGTCCATCAGAATCATGTTTCTCTCATTTGCTTTCCAGGCAAAATCAAAAAGATCACCAAAAATCGGGATCAACCCTATAATCGATTCCAACAGTACATTAAACACCATGCGAAGCAGAGTAGGAATTGATGCTCCAAGGCGGGCGGACTCTATTATGATATAGCTTGAGGCGATGCCGCCGGCGACATCCCCAATACCGGGAATGAGACCAATAAGGCCGTCAAGACCAATGCGATATCCACCAGGGAGAGGAATCGCGCTGTCCATTAACCTGCTGAGCGACCGCAACCGTTTTATTCGGTGAGATTGAGAAGTTGCAGGTTCGTTTCCTTTGTTTGTCATCGATCTATTCCACTTGATTGTTTTTGGCTTTCTTTTGCACGAACCAGGCCAATTGAAAGATCAATCAAAAGAGACACTAAAAGGTTCCCGTCATAGATGAAGCATATTTTAATAGCAAAAGAATTTTTGACGACTATAATATAGACCTTACTGTTTCAATGCAGCACAAAAAAAAATGGCGAGAACCGCGACAATGTTTCAGAAGTTTTTGTTTTGGTTTGCTCAGTTTGTCCTCCGCAGGACCTGTAAAGATTTATTCCCTTCATGTTTATCGAACTGTAGTAACCCATCCAGCTACAGATCAATTGTCTAAAGCTATACAAGTCTCAAAGTGACACATGTCTGTGAAGAAAAAAGAAGTTAACAGCCAGCCTGACACTACTCATCTGGTCATACGTATTATTTAAAAAACTCGTTTTAAATGGATTCATTAACCCAAGCCGCCGTTGGCGGTGCTGTCGGAGAAGCTTGTTTTGGCAGGAAATATGGTAATAAAGCCGTAGTCTTAGGGGTGCTTGTCGGTAGTTTGCCGGATTTTGATGTTTTGCGTCATCCATTTATAGCTGATGTTGCAAAACTTCATTGGCATAGAGGGATCTCCCACTCCTTGCTACTGGCGTTGCTCATCGCTCTCGGCTTTTATCTTTTAGCTCGTTATAAAAAATATAAAGAAAGACTGGCAGGACCAATATTGATTGAGGAGGAAATAAACCCTCTGCAGTGGGGGTTTTTTGGCTTTCTTGCAATTGCCACTCATACTCTGATTGATTGTTTCACTATTTACGGGACAAAAATTATTGCCCCGATCTCGGATTTTCGCATTGCCTTCGGCAATCTATTCCTCATTGATCCCTTTTATACTTTTCCTCTGCTGCTGGGAATAACGGGAGCTTTTTTCGCAGGACGTAAAAGTCGACACAAACGTGCTTTCTGGAACTGGACAGGAATTATTGTGAGTTCCATCTATGTGGTCTTCAGCTTTGGATTCGGTTCATATGCTGAGAAAAAGCTGCAGCATTCACTGGCCGAAAAACAGATTGTCTGGAGTGATTGGCTGACCAGTCCAACTCCTTTCAATATATTTCTTTGGCGAGGCGTGGCTAAAACTGAAACGGGCTATTGGATAGGTTATTATTCTATCTTTACACCTTTGTTCCGGGATAATCAGCCATTATCCGAATTCTGCTATATCGACCGTAACGAAGAGCTCATCGGGCAATATTCCGAATCGTCTGAGATTGCTTCCCTAAAATGGTTCTCCGATGGCTGGTATATAGTAAGGCCGCATGAAGAGGGCATACGCTTTTCCGACATCCGCTCAGGTGAGCGTGTTGTTCAGGAAAAATTCCCGGATTTTTTTGTCTCCTGGACTCTGGCACGACCAAACGGCGAACTCACCATCCAACAACAAGATATTATGCTTGATGACTATCCAAATACTATCAGGCAAGTCTGGTCAAGTATTATCGGCAAACAGGATCCCGCGATCTGCAGAAGTGGGAACAAGCACGTAGTAAAGAATAATTTCTTAAACTTTAAATAGATGTCCAGATAATCAGTGTCCTAACTATAAACAGTCCCATATTACAGGACAATGTCCACTTGAATCGGACATTCCAGCATAAGAAACAGCAATCATTCCCGGGATTTCATCCAGTGGCGAAATCTATATCATCGGATTGTTTGGCATGAAGATTGCTCTGTCAATATAAAATAACAACACCATAAGGGGAACTCTTACTAGTCCCCGTACCTTGCGGGGATAAATCGAAAATAAACCATTATTCTACGGGGAACAAATATGGACAGAATACATGACATGCAGGTAGCAGGCCCCACAGCTGAGGAAACGCAAGGCAGCAATTTTATCCCTGCTTCTGCCCAGCGTGTGCCTAAACATACCCATCATCGGGTCCAGGAACGGATTCGGCGGACGACAGTGGAAAATATTGCCCATTCTATTTCTTCACCGCAAAGCGTCGATGACCGTCTCGCAGAATTGGACAGGGAATGGGATGTCGAACGTACTTTAGAGCTCAATGCATCCCTGCTGGCATTGAGCGGTGTATTGCTGGGCAAAGTGGTCGATAGAAGATGGTTGTATCTAAGTATAGGTGTGACCGCGTTCCTTGCTCAGCACGCCTTACAGGGCTGGTGTCCGCCATTGCCCGTTCTGCGTCGCCTGGGGTTTAGAACCCGTAAGGAAATCGAACAGGAGCGTAATGTTCTTAAAACCATTCGTGGTGACTTCGATCAAAAATCTGAAAACCCTGACCCTTATCGCCAGGCTGAAGAGTTGCTGACGACACAGGAGCAATAAAGAACAGCCACATCAAATTTCTTTGACTCTCTGAGAAACTCTACGCTCTCCATAATAACAGCGGCTTTAGATGATGCTGGATTCCGCCCTGTGACAGGGGGCGTTGACTACAACCTGAGTCGTCCAGTTATTAGTGTCGCCGCACCTCGATTTTCCTTCATTTCCTCGACTTTACAACATCTGTCAAACGTGCCAGCGCTCATCGTTAACTCATCTCGTCTTGTTGCTCCATCGTGTTGACAACCATTTCGTGCATCCTATTATTTTAAAAAAGGAATGCTGATGGAGGTATGAAGAAGAAACATATGCAGATACAATTACTGGCTTTGATTTTAATGACGATTACCGCCTGTACCGTGGGGCCGGAGTATCGCAGACCGAAGACGCCGGTTGCTGATTCATTTCAAAATGCTCCTGAGCATATACAGCAGGTTCTTGCCGCCGGAACATTCAGTCACTGGTGGAGAAACCTGGAAGATCCATGGCTGGACCAGGCCGTTAATTCTCTTTTGGAAGATAATCTTCAGCTCAAGGAGGCAGCGGCACGTGTCCAGCAGGCCTGGGCGCAGCTTGGGATAGCCAGAGGCAGTCGACTTCCCGGTCTTTCTGTCTCAGGTTCTGCTGCACGCACGGGGGTGGGAAGTGACGCCACCTCTTCACTCAGTTCTCAGAATTTTGGGAATGTGCCGTCGGGACAGCCTGTTCAAACCGGAAACAACAGTGGTGTTACCACTGGCACTGCTTCAACAGAAAGCGGGAGTAATCGAATTTACTTTACCCGGTTGGAAGCAGGCATCAGTACCAGTTGGCAGGTCGATCTATTCGGTAAACTGGAACGAAGCACTGCCGCAGCACGCCTTAATTATCAGGCCTCCCTGGTCAATGCCGAAGCTTTGGTCCATTCATTGATTGCAGAGCTGGCCCGACGCAGAATCTCACAGGCGACTCTTAAGCAGCGCATTGAATTGGCCGAAGAAACGGTTGAAAACAGAAATCTGACTCTAAAGATAGTTGAACGCAGATATCGCAGGGGAATAGCCGATACTTCAACAAGAGATGTCTATCTTGCCCGGGAAAATTTGGCCGCTGCGGCATCACAAATACCCAATCTTAAAAGTCAGCTGAGTGAACAATTCCATTTGGTCGATGTCTTACTGGGCCTTCCTCCGGGAACAACAAGTCCTGAGGAAATTGACATGCCGCAACTCCCGCCTCCTGATGCCGTATCAATCGGTCTTCCTGCCCGGCTGATAGATAACCGTCCCGACCTGAGAGCCAACGAACTGAGGATGGCCGCTGGAGTTGAACGTATTGGAGTCGCTGTGGCCGATCTCTACCCTGATTTGACTTTGACCGGCTCCGTGGGTTTTCAAAATGACGAGCTGAGTGGATTCTTTAACAGCACCAATCTTGTCGGATCCATTATGGGCGACATTATGGTCCGCCTGTTTGATGGTGGACGGCTGCGTGCAGGGATCGATCTGCGGGAGGCGGAAGCTCGGGAGCTGGCCGCCGCATATGCCCGGAATGTATTGACAGCCCTAGAGGAAGTTGAAACGGCTTTGAGCAATGATCGCTATTTTGCAGCACAAATCGAACTTCTGGAAGACCGCCTGGAAAATATACGTAAGGCGGCCCAGCTGCAGGAAGAGCAATATCAAAGAGGCCTTGTGTCGCTTCTTGATGTGCTGGTGACGGAACGCCGCCGATACCAAGCGGAACAGGAATATCTACTAACGGCACAGGCGGCTTGGAATAATCGTATCGCCCTTTATTTGGCGCTTGGCGGAGATTGGTTTGACAGGCAAATTGACTTCAAACCTATGCGTGTACCCTGGGAAGACTTATAAATGGATGAGAATAAAGAAAAGGGAAAAAATGAGAAGCGCTGGGGATGGCTGCAGTTATTGCTCGTCATCCTCTTGATATCCGGTGCTTTTCTCTTTTCTCGTTATCTCTCATCCCTGCAAATAGAGCCGCAACCTGAAACTTCGGCGGAGGAACTGCGGCCGCTGGTTGAAGTGGTTGAGGTAAAACCTCAAACTCATCGCCTTCGCTTTACGACCACGGGTACCGTTCAGGTGAGGGCCATGACCAATATAGTGCCTCAGGTCAGTGGCCGAATAGTCAAGGTTGACGCCAATGCCTTTGCCGGTGGTCTATTCACTCCGGAGACGATTCTGTTCAGCATCGATAAAAAGGAATATGTCCTTGCTCTTGAACAAATGAAGGCCGAAGTAAGCCGGGTGGAAACAGAGCTTGAACTGCAGCAGGCAAGATCGGAAACAGCGGCCGCCGAGTGGCGTGACCTTAATCCGGGAAAACCGGTACCTCCGCTGGTTGGCGAGACACCCCAGCTTAAAACCGCACAGGCGGCAGTGGATGCGGCGATTTCTCAATTGAAAAATGCGCGACTGGATCTTTCGCGGACGGAGTTCAGTTTGCCTTTTTCCGGGCGGATTACCGAACTCGAGCTGGATATAGGGCAGAATGTTGTTGCCGGTCAATCCTACGGGCAGGCGTATTGGCTGAATGCGCTGGAAGTTGATATGCCGCTCAAGAGCCGGCAGTTAAAATGGCTGCTTGAGGCTGAAGATCCGGAAATTACCGTATTAAGCGAATTCCTGAATGGAGTTTCATATCCGGCCTCAGTCAAACGCATTGCAGCCAAACTTGATCCGCAAACCAGGATGAGCCGTGCGATTCTGGGATTCGACATACAGGTGCCCGAGCTGTTGCCGGATGTTTTCGTTGAAATCGATGTTGTAGGTCCTGAGAGGCAAAATGTCTGGGTACTCCCACTCAGTGCCCTGCAGGAAAATGGCGGCATATGGACCGTTACCGGCAATAATACGCTTAATCTGCTGCGGCCGCCGATTATTCAGATCACCGAGGATGCCGTGGTTGCGGAAAGCGACGGCTCAACGATTAAGGTGGTGCTCGGGAATCTGACGGAGGCAACACAACATACGCCAGTCCGCCTGAGCGAAAAAAACCTCGACGAGGCGCAGCCTGATGAACGATGAGCATAATTCCTCCCCGGACACAAATTCCACAAACTCCGCGTCGGGTATTGTTCAATGGTTTATAGGCAACCATGTTGCGGTCAATCTTTTGATGTTCTTTCTGGTCTGTGGAGGCATATTGGCAATTTTCAATATGCGCATGGAGCTGTTTCCTTCCATTAATCCGCGTACCATCACCATCCAGGTCCCTTATCCGGGGGCCACGCCTAACGAAGTTGAGGACGGTATAACCAGACGGCTTGAAGAGGCTGTCATTGGCGTCGAGGGCATAAAGCAGGTAACTTCCGTAGCCCAGGAAAATATCGGCGTGGTCACCCTTGAGGTGGAAGAATTTATCGACACGACGGAGGTACTCGATGACGTAGAAAATGCAGTCGACCAGCTTGTCGAATTTCCACCGCAGGACGCGGAGGAAATGATTGTCACCCTGGTTAAGCCTCAACCCGAAGTTATTACCCTGGCCCTCCATGGCGATGTACCCGAGCTGACTTTAAAAGGCTGGGCGGAGCGGATCAAGGACGAAATGTTGAGGAGTAAAGGTATTTCGCTGGTCAGCCTGACGGGTGACCGGGATTATGAAATATCGATCGAGATATCCGAAAATAATCTGCGCCGCTACAATATGACTTTAGAGGAAGTCGGCAGCATCGTTGCCGCCTGGTCGCTTGATCTTCCCGCCGGTACCGTGGAGTCGGAATCGGGAGACATCCTGCTGCGGGTTCAGGAAAAAGGCTATACGGGAGAAGCGTTTGAACAGATTATCGTCAGGAGCAGCCCGGACGGTAGTCTGCTGCCTCTCGGCAGTATCGCCACTGTTGTCGATGGCTTTAAAGATGACAATCTTATTACCCGTTATAATGGACAATCGGCAATACTCATTAAAGTTTCCCGCAGTGAATCCCAGGACGCTCTTGAGGTCGAGAAGGCAGTCATCGATTTTCTGGATGAGGTGCAATTACCCGCTGGAATCAGCATAGATATTCTGGAAGATCGAACCGTCCTTTTAAAGCAGCGGATGAATCTTCTGCTTCGCAACGGACTGATAGGCTACACCCTCGTTTTTCTCGTCCTGCTGCTTTTTTTGGACCTGAAGCTTGCCTTTTGGACCAGTCTTGGCATTCCCATCTCGTTTCTCGGCGGCCTTCTGGTGGTATATCTAATAGGGATGAGTTTCAACATGATCACCCTGTTTGCCCTGATCGTTGTGCTGGGCATTGTAGTTGATGATGCGATAGTTATCGGTGAGTCTATTTTTACCGAACAGGAGGCAGGCAGTAAAGGTGCTGCAGCGGCAGCTAAAGGTGTAATGGCGGTACGCGCCCCCGTCACCATCGGTGTTCTGACAACAGTAGCCGCCTTTGCTCCACTTGCTTTCACAACAGGAACGCTTGGTCAGATCATGCGGCCGATCCCTATTTTTGTGATAAGTATTCTATTAATTTCACTGATAGAGGCGTTTATCATTTTGCCTGCCCATCTCTCCTCATCGACTCGATGGAGCCGCGGCATCGTTTACGGCATGAGCCGCAATTTCAACCGGATGCTGGAGCATTTCATCGATTCATTTTTTCTGCCTCTTCTTAGAAAAGCAATTGACCTGCGTTACGCGGTTCTTGCGTTGTTCGCCGCCATCTTGCTCATCATGTTCGGCATGGTGCAGGGTGGTATTATCCGCTTTATTTTCTTTCCCCAGATCGAAGGTGATCAGGTGACTGCCACCCTGATAATGCCGGTCGGCACTCCTTTCGAGGTGACTGAGAAAAATGCGGAAAAGATCCTGAATGCCGCCGAACAGGTACAGGCCGATTTGCAGAGTGAAGAAGGCAAGGACCTGTTCAAAAGCACCTCGCTTATTATCGGTGCACTTTTCAGCGAACAGGGTCCGGGAGGCGATCAGGGTGTAAGTGCTACCACCAGCAATCGGGCCAATCTTCGTATTCAGCTGATTGATGCGCCTCTGCGCACGATTTCAGCCAGAGAAGTAGAGTATCGGCTTCAGGAAGCAGTTGGTAATATTCCCAATGTCGATGAGTTGTCATACAGCAGCAGCCTGGTGTCCGCTGGAGAAGACATCAAAATTGAACTGGCTAATGATGATGTCGATCTTCTGAGTGGTGCCGTCAGCCGTTTAAAAGAACAAATGGAGAAATTGGATGGTGTGACTGAAATCGCTGATACACTGAAGTCAGGTAAGCTGGAATATGTTTTTGAACTGACTCCGGAAGGTCTTGCCGCCGGTTTGAAGCCGGGTGATATCGGCCGTCAGCTGCGCAATGCTTTCTTTGGCTATGAAGTCCAGCGTATTCAAAGAGCCCGCGAAGAATTAAAGGTGATGGTTCGCTATCCCAAAAATGAACGGGAACAGATTCAAAACATTTATGATTTCAGAGTTAACCTTCCTGAAGGAGGGGATGCGCCGATCACAGAGATGACAAAAATCCGGGAACAGCGCAGTTATGAACAAATAATGCGGGTCAATGGTCAGAGGGTTGCCAATGTTACAGCTGATGTCGATGAACAGGTTACCACTCCGCAGGAGATAATTGATTTCATCATGAGCGATGTTGTTCCGAAAATCCGGGAAGACTTCCCCGGCCTTTCCGCACGTGTCGCCGGAGAAAGTGAAGACAGAAATGAAGACATGGCGTCACTTGCTCGTAATATGCTGATAGCCTTGCTTATCATTTTCGTTATGCTGGGCGCTCAGCTGAGAAGCTATACACAGCCGCTGATTGTTATGGCTGTCATCCCTTTTGGCATGGTCGGTGCTTTACTTGGCCACCTGCTGCTTGGATACGATCTTTCCTTTATATCGGCTTTCGGCATTGTGGCCTTGACAGGAGTTGTCATCAATGATTCGGTGGTTCTCATAGATTATTATAATAAACAGCAGCGGGAAGAAGGACTGGAACAGGTGGATGCAATCTGCAAAGCTGTTCGGCGCCGGCTGCGTCCAATTCTGCTCACCACGATGACTACCAGTCTGGCTCTGCTGCCGATGCTTCTGGAAAGCAGTCTGCAGGCACGTTTTCTTATCCCTATGGCTATCAGTCTTGCATTCGGTCTGCTTTTCGCCAGTTTTATCTTGCTTCTTCTCCTGCCGATCATGTTGCGCATTGTTTCTGATTTGAGTCCGCCGTATACTTTTTTGGATATTATAAAGAAAAAGTGATATGGAAGAACCCTCAACCTATTTTTATTATGATCTGAAATATGTAAGCGGGGAAAGTGAATAATGGCAGAAAAAGCAGTACCCAGACGTTACAAGCTCATCTTGGAATACGACGGCACCAATTTCAGCGGCTGGCAAAAGCAAAACGATGCCCGCACAATACAGGGTGACCTGCTGAAAGGTGCCGAACGTGTCTTTGGCAACGTAGCCATGGATATACAGGGATGCGGCCGCACCGATGGCGGAGTTCACGCCCTTGAATACGCGGCCCATCTGGAGGTGGCAAGTGAACTGGAACCGGATAAGGCGGCCGAGATGCTCAATGATACGCTGCCAAAAGATATCGCGGTCCTGTCTATGGAAGCGGTAGATCCCCGTTTTCATGCCCGGCACAGCTGTGTTGCCAGAAGCTATATTTACCAGTTGAAAACGCGTAAATCTGCTTTTGCAAAGCGCTATAACTGGTGGATACGTGAAAAGCTCGACCTTGCAGCCATGCAGCGCGCCGCACAAGTTATGGTCGGGATGCACGATTTCGCGTCATTTGCTGAAAAGCAGGAACTTAAAAAATCAACAAAAGTACTGGTGCATACAGTGCAGCTGATGGAAGACAAAGATTTAATAACCGTTAGAGTAGTCGGCTCTCATTTCCTTTGGAGAATGGTACGCCGGATGGTCGGAATCCTTGTCGAAGTCGGATGTCACCGATTAACGGAAGAAGATGTGCGCAGTTTTCTTCATGCTCATTCAAGAGTCCCGTTCAATCACACGGCACCGCCGGCGGGCCTGTTTTTTGAAAGAGCCATCTATGACGGGGAAGAATTACTCTGATTCTTTTTTTGCCGGCGGAGTTGATCATGTTTGCAGCGTTACATACTCGTCTGGTTGAAATCAGGTCATACTGGTGATTATCCTACCGCATTAAAAAAAATCCTTAATAATGTAGGGAAACCTGCCATGAAAAAAAATCAACGAGTTGAGTCTGCAATAGAAATAATGAACCGATTTGCAGAAGAGACAGGACTTACAAATAATGCCAAGCCGCGGCGTTACCTGTGGACTGATGCGTTTGCAGTATGTAATTTGCTGGAACTCTTTTCATTAACGGGAAAAGATGTTTATCAGACCTATGCTCTTCAACTGGTCGATCAGGTCCATCAGGTACTTGGTCGCCATCGCGACGACGATTCCCGCTCCGGATGGATCAGCGGCCTTAATGAGGAAGAGGGCATGGCCCATCCAACCATTGGCGGTTTGCGGATTGGCAAAGCTTTGCCTGAAAGATTACCGCAGGAAGCATCCGACAGGCAGC